>CBFHAF010000853.1:0-1575 GCA_965653435.1 uncultured Chitinophaga sp. | reverse complement strand
GTTTCCGCCGAAATTGTAATTGTTCCACAACAGGCGTTTTGCCTGCCAGGGTTTAACGCTGGCAAGCTGCTCCGGGTATTGCGAAGGGTCTGCCGCCGCGGTGAAAGCTTCGGCGGCCAGTATGGCGGACGCGGTGTGATGGCCGTGCCCCGCCCTGCTGTCTGCCGGGAAGCGGCAGATGATCACATCGGGCTGGAATTTGCGGATCACCCATACTACGTCGCCGAGTATTTTCTTACGGTCCCAGATGGTGAAGGTCTCTTCGGGATTTTTCGAAAAACCGAAATCGTTGGCGCGGGTGAAGAATTGTTCCGCACCATCTATCCTGCGGGCGGCGAGCAGTTCCTGCGTGCGGATGAGCCCCAGCAGCTCGGCCTGTTCGTTGCCGATCAGGTTCTGGCCGCCGTCTCCCCGCGTGAGGGAAAGGTAACCGGTGCGGTAGCGGCTTTCGCGGGCAAGGTAAGCCAGCAGGCGCGTGTTCTCATCATCCGGGTGGGCGGCTACGTAGAGCACGCTGCCCAGGGTATTGAGCTTCCTGAGCTGAACCTGGATATCGGCGGCATTCATTACGGGCGCGGTTTGTGCACGGAGGCCTGAAAGGCCCGCCAATACAGCAACGGCCAACCCGATTGCGGATCGTATCTTAAACATGGAAATAGTTACCAATTTTATCAAGTCGTCAAAAATAGTGATTTATCCCGGCAAGTATTTACCGCTGATGGATTTATAGGTGTTTTCAGCCATCCGTGCAGGATTGAAATGCAGTATGTTATCCCTGTGTGAAATTAATTTTACCACTTCCGGATCAGCAGGTCGCCGATGCTGTTGGGTTTGGAAACGTTGGACAATACGATCACCGCTTTTCCTGTTGCCGGTTCCAGGTACATCATGGAATAATAACCGTCGGTTTGCCCGTTGTGCCATACGATGGTGCGGCGGTTTCCTTCTATTACATGCCAGCCCATGCCTACTGTGTTTCCATTCCCCCTGTAGGTCGGCTGATGGCTTAGCTGCATAGCCTTTTCGAGAATGGTGGGCGCGGTGCTCATGTTGGCTTTAGCGTACACGATCATGTCTTCCATAGTAGACTTGATGCCGCCGCATCCTGCCAGGGCCTTGAATTCCCAGGTATCCCGGGGCGCGCCGCCGGCGGAGTAACCCTGCGCCAGCCTGCTTTTCATGGCGGGAGTGATATCCAGCCTTGTATCTCGGAGCTGCAGCGGCAGGAAGATCTCCCTTTGGAGCAGCTGCGCGAAGGTGGTACGGGCATTCCGGGCAAGCAGCGTGCCCAGCAGGCCTGTGCCGATATTGGTGTAGCCGTATTTTGTACCGGGCTTGCGCGAAGGCTGAAAAGTGCGGAGAAAACTGAAGAGTTTGTTCTCCGTGAAATTGGCGTAAGGAGCCTTGCTGTCGAACTCCGGGTCTTCCGCTACCGGGTCGAAACGCGGCAGGCCGGACGTATGGTTGCTGTGCGATACCATGGTGACCGGCACGCCTTCAAATGAAGGGATCTTCACGGAATCGGGCAGGTATTTGTTCACGTCATCATCCGGCTTTATTTTTCCACGCTGCACC
>CBFHAF010000852.1:0-1575 GCA_965653435.1 uncultured Chitinophaga sp. | reverse complement strand
GCATGCTCATGATATATCCAACCACTTTCCAGCGCTGCTCGATATCCACCTGGCTGGCGTAGCTGCCCATCACGTTATAACCGTAGGTGATAACGTGGAAGATGCGGCCCTCGGTATAACCCAGCACCTTGCCGGCGAGGAAAGACGCGGGCGCGGCAGGGTACGGACCATCTCCGCCTTTGTAGAGGGGGCCGTTGCCGTCCAGCTTCTGGCCGTGGCAAACACCGCAGTAAATATCATAATAACGTTTTCCTTCTTTCAGGCCGGCTGCATCCAACACGAGAGGATTTTTCACCCCGTTTGCCTGCGCGGTATCTTCCGCTTTCAGGTGATAAGGCAGCATTGCGCTTCTCTTCACAGTGCCTTCCACGGGTTTCAGGCTCGCCAGGCGGGGATTGTAAAACTCGTATGCACGGGATTCGTACATGTCAGGTACATAGATCTTACCGGGCTTTCTGTGGTGCGCACCCTTGTTCCCGCAGGAAACCAGGAAAGCTCCGCCAGCCAGGGCCGCTACAATCAGTATGTTGGAAGTAATTTTCATCCGTTATCGTTTGTCTTTTCAAAGGTCGGATGGAACCTCGCTATGCTCGGTTTCATCACTATATTTTTCAACTGATCCTTCTAATTAATTAAGCATTTACCGCCGGTGCAGGTTTGGCAAACAGTTTGTCTTCCCTGTCAAAGCGGCCCAGCCACCATCCGGCTTCAACGGTCTGTTCGTTGATCTCTTTCGCTCCAACGCTGTCCAGGAATGCTTTCACTTCCGCGGCAGGCGTTTTATCCGTCAGCTCGATCGCCATTACAAACAGGTCGTCCGTCTGGCGCGGGTGGAAGATATGCTTCTTCACGAAAGGCGCCATCTGGCAGAGATACATAAAGGTCATCACCATGCCCACGGCCGAAAACAGCACGGTCAGCTCGAAGGTGATGGGAATGAACGCCGGTAAGGGAAAATGCGGTTTACCGCCGATGTTCATCGGCCAATCTGTTGTAAATACCCAGCTCATAAAAGACAGTGCGGTAGTGGTACCGGTAATGCCGTATATGAACCCTGCGGTGTGCAGGCTGGTCTCTCTCAGGCCCAGCGCATGGTCCAGCCCATGCACGGGAAAAGGCGTATACACATCGTGGATCTTGTAGCCGGCAGCGCGTACTTTCTTAACCGCCGGGAACAATACCGCCTCGTCATCAAAACTGCCTACAACAAATTTTTTAACAGCCATATGGATTATTATTCTGTAATTCTGTTAATCTAGATTCAATTCTTAGTGGTGCGCCTGGTCGTGCGCGAATTTTTCTGCATCCTGGTCTTCGTATACCACCATTTTCTCCTTAAAGTTCTGTCCGGATGTTTTCAGGATGGATTTGATCTCCGCTACTGCAATAACCGGGAAGTATTTGGCGAACAGGAAATAACAGGTGAAGAACAGGCCGAAGGTACCGAGGTAGAAACCAACCTCAGGCCAGGATGGGCGGTAGTAGCTCCAGCTGGAAGGCAGGTAGTCGCGGTACAGTGAAGTACAGATGATCACGAAACGTTCGAACCACATACCGATGTTCACGATGATGGAC
>CBFHAF010000851.1:0-1620 GCA_965653435.1 uncultured Chitinophaga sp. | reverse complement strand
AAGCGATAATCATCCAATAACAAAAAATCCCCGGAAACACTCCGGGGATTTTTTGTTAGAGCCTGTCCGCAAAATAATGCATCGCCTTTTGCATAAATGCACCAAACGCCGGATTGAAAGAAGTATACCGCTCATCGGTCGCATACAGGTCGCCCAGGCCTTTGTAGGCCGCGGCAATATCGCCTTCGGGCTTCCCCCAGAACTGCCGGATGTAGCCGTAATGATCCGAGATGAGCTGCTGCACTTCCGGGCTGTGCGGATCCTTCCCCGTCATGGCCGCCAGCTGCTCCCAGTTGCGGGCAAAGTTCTTCCCCAGGGTTTCGTATTCTTCAGGGCTCAGCTTCAACAGCTGCTGCTCGGAATGTTTCACCTGCCCGGGCCAGCGTTCCGTGGCTTCTTTCCGCCAGGCCTGCGCCTGTTCCTTCGGTAATCCTTTATAAAGATCTTCAGGTTTCATTGTCTGTTTGTTTTTGAGGTGATCAATTGTCCTTTCAAGCGTTTCCAGCAGCGTGGCGATACGTTCTTTCCGCTGCAGCAGGCTTTGCCGGTGGCTTTGAAGGGCCGTTATCATGTCAAAGTCCGGGTCGTCGAGCAGGCCGGCGATAGTCTTCAGCTCAAAGTCCATCTCCTTGTAAAAAAGTATCTGCTGGAGCCGCAGCAGCTCTTTTTCACCATACAGCCTGTAACCCGCCTCCGTGCGCACAGAGGGCTGCAACAAACCGATCCTGTCGTAGTGGTGCAGCGTACGCACGCTCACACCAGCCATTTCCGCCAGTTTTTTTACCGCAAATTGCGCCATAATGGAATGCTTGTTTTAGATTGCAAAACAAAGGTAGGGTATGACGTAAGGTTAGAGTCAAGCGTTTTTTTGGATTTTTTGAAAAAAAATTCTCCTGCTTTGTCCCCCTCGCCCGCTTCCGGTCGTTAAGACCATGAAACCATAAAATATTACACGATGAGAGATTTCCTACTGATCTTCAGAAACAGCGATACTTCGCACCCCGCGCCCACTCCCGAGCAAATGCAGGAAAGGATGAACTGGATGGCGGGCATCGCCGCGCAGAACAAACTGGCGGACAAAGGCAACAGGCTGTCCGGCAGCATCGCCAAAACCGTGCGGCCGGGCGACGTGGTGACCGACGGGCCTTACACCGAGATCAAAGAGTTCATACTCGGCTACGTGATCGTAAGAACGGACACCATCGAGGAAGCGGTAGAAATCGCCCAAAAGAACCCCATCCTTAAAATGGGCGGCAATATAGAAGTAAGGGCCATCCTGACGCCGGAAGAAAAAGGCTGAGGCCATGAAAGAAAAAGCTTCGCCCCACCACGAATTGCTGCCCCGCCTGTTCAGGCAGGAGTACGTCAAAATGACGGCCGTATTGTGCCGTCATTTTGGGCTGCAGCATATTGAGACCGCGGAAGACATGGTGAGCGACACCTTCCTGAAAGCAGCCGAACATTGGAGCCGCCAAGGCGTGCCGCCCAATCCCACCGCATGGCTTTACACCGTTGCGAAGAACAATGCGAGGGATTACCTCAAACGGCACTCCCTGTTCGAAACACAGATAAAACCTGCGCTGAGCGGCGAAGAGCAGGCAGCCCAGGAAGTGGACTTTA
>CBFHAF010000850.1:0-1633 GCA_965653435.1 uncultured Chitinophaga sp. | reverse complement strand
TATAGCCGGCGGCTTCAATAACTTTTTAAATAAAATCCCATGATGGATGGCAACGGGGAAAAAGCCCGCCTGGCTGAAATTTGCACCTCTAAACATACTTGGTTGATTTTTGGTCGATTATGGTCAGTCATCAAAATATGAAACCTTTACACGGTTCGTTTTTTACGTCTCCTGTTTCCCCCACAGATCTTATCAGGGTCGGACGATCAACCTGCGGTCTCCCTTCCAGGTAAAATTCACGCCGGAGCTGTTCAGTGCCCTTAACACACCGTCCAGGTTCAGATCCCTGCCGAGCTTCCCGCCGAATTCGATGTCGGGAACTCCGTTCTCGTAGATCACCTCGATATCATACCACCTGGAAAGCTCCCGCATGACCTCAGCCAGCTTTTTATCCTGGAAATCGAACAGTCCGTTCTTCCAGGCAAGGTCCTGGCTGATGTCCGTAGCGGCTACTTTCCCGTTCCTGTAGGCTTCCCCGGGCTTTAATACTTTTTCATTCACTTTCACGGTGCCTTCGAGCAGGGAAATTTTTGCGGGCTCGTCCTGGTAATCCCTTACATTAAAAGAAGTGCCGAACACCGTCACAACACTCCTTGCCGATTTAACGATGAAAGGTTTTGATTTATCTTTTGTAACTTCAAAGTAGACTTCACCTGTTACCTCTACCGTCCTGTTTTCAGCGGAAAAAGACGTGGGGAAACGGATGGATGAAAGGGCGTTCAGCCACAACCGGGTGCCGTCCGGCAAAACAAGCTGGTATTGGCCGGCCTTTGCAGTGGCTACTGTGTTGTAAGCGACCGTTTTGGTGTAAGCGCCTGAATTCTCGTACCTGAGCTGCGCATGGGCATTCGTAACCGTAGTGGCGCCCTGCCGGGCAATTTCGCCGGTAGCGGCGCTGTCCAGCATGATCCGGGAACCGTCAGACAAAGTGAGCACTGCTTTTGCTGTCGCGGGATGAATTTCTTCCGGCTGCAGTTCATACGGTTCAGGTGAGCGAAGTAAGTATTGCCTTCCCGCCACCAGCATAAGCCCCGCAAAAACAGCAGCTGCGGCCAGGCGTCGCCAGCGGATGGGGAACATCTTCTTTCGCCCGCCATCTTCCTGCGTTATACGGCGAAAGAGATCCTCCCTGTCGGGGATATGTGCCATCGCAGGCAGCTCCCCGTTGCGGGCCTGCACCCATAGCTCAAATAAAGGGGCCGTCAGCGTTTCAGTATCGGCGGATTCAATGCCCGCCACCAGGATGCGCAGCTCTTCCCATTCTGCCGGGGAAAGGTCGCCGTCCAGGTATCGGCGGAACAGGAAATCGATGCGCTTTGATTGCTCCATAAAATGCCAGATTATATCAACCATCATAAGAGCATGGAAACAGGGATCAGGTACTAACCGGATTTTTATTTTTTTTTGTTAGTACCAAACCGGGTGTTTTCAACTCTTCTATAATAAATGGCCTCATCCGTTATCCGGATGCAGGGCGCGATCGTTCGGGGGGCTGTTACTTATGGCAAAAACTGGAGTACCCAATACTGATGAAACGGGCCGGTTCCGGCAGTTATATGACACCTACCTGGAGCGGGTATATAGCTATGTAATGGCTTTCAGCAAGTCCGGCTATATAGCGGAAGAGGTAACG
>CBFHAF010000849.1:0-1644 GCA_965653435.1 uncultured Chitinophaga sp. | reverse complement strand
CTTGTGCCCCAGGGCCATACCAGCGTCGTGAATATAGAAGGGTCGCTCCAGATCCTCTCCGAAGTGAACGGCTTTCTCGCCAACCTCGGCCGGCCGCCGCTTTTTACCATCGAGCTGGTGGGCATCGCCAGAGACAACAGCCAGCGCAACGGTCTCTTTTCCATCCGGCCGGACAAGCTGGTGGAAGAAGTTCCTAAAACGGACCTTATCATTATCCCCGCCATGCATGGCGATCAGTACCAGGCCATGGAACTGAACAAAGGTTTCGTTCCCTGGATCGTGGACCAGTATAACCGTGGCGCCGAGCTGGCCACCTTCTGCATCGGCGCATTCTTTCTCGCCGGCACCGGCCTCATGAAAGGCAAACAATGCGCTACCCACTGGAAGCTGGCCAACGAATTCCGCAACATGTTCCCCGATGTGAACCTCGTGGATCATAAGATCATGACCGAGGAAGACGGCATTTACACCAGCGGCGGCGCTTATTCATGGCTAAACCTGATACTTTACCTCATTGAAAAGTACGCCGGGCGCGAAGTGGCCATTCTTGCGTCCAAAGCTTACATGATCGATATAGACCGTACCAGCCAGAGCCCCTTCATCATGTTCGAAGGACAGAAAGCGCATGAGGACGAGCCCATTAAAAAAGCGCAGGAATACATCGAGCAGAATTTCGAGGAAAAGATCACCGTAGACCAGCTGGCGTCCATGTTCGCCCTGGGGCGGCGCAACCTGGAAAGGCGCTTCAAAAAAGCCACTTCCAACACCGTCGTGGAATATATCCAGCGGGTGAAGATAGAAGTCGCCAAAAAAGGGCTGGAAACCAGCCGCAAGAGCGTGAACGAGCTGATGTACGACGTAGGCTACAACGATACCAAGGCCTTCCGCACCGTGTTCAAACGCGTAACCGGGCTCTCCCCCATCGAATACCGCAACAAATACAACAAGCATGCAATGTTGGCACAGGAGGCCTGAATTATGTCGTAATTACCCCTTTAATTTGTCGGGAAAGCATCCCGCCGTTTAGCGCAAACCCAGCTACCTTTACATGAGTAATCAGGCACGGATCCAGGCAGGCGCAAGCCGCCCGCGGTTCCTGCATCAAACCCGAACGAGCTCATGTCAAAACACTATAAACTCCTCCTCTATTCCCTTGGGATCAACGACCGGCAGCTGCACGCGCTCAACCGGCTGGTAGGCAAAGAACCAGCTTCCATCAAACTGGCTTTTATCGAGAACGCGGCAGACGTGATCCCTCAGTCTGAAGGCTGGGTAAAGGCCGTCCGCGATTCATTCAGGCGTAAAGGTTACCAGGTGGAACCCGTGGACCTCCGGCTGTTCCGCAACCGCAGCCAGCAGCTGAGAGACAAACTTTCCGGCAAGGACGTGATCTGGCTGGGCGGCGGCAACACCTTCTACCTTCGCTGGATATTGCGCGCCAGCGGCGCCGATGAGATCATCAGGACGCTTGTTTCCCAGGGCAAGGTATTTTCCGGCTGGAGCGCGGGCGCGATCGTAGCAGGGCCCACCATCGAGTACTTCGACAGCATGGACGACCCAGACGATGCGCCCGAACTGATCCTCGAAGGGCTGAACCTCACCAATATCATCGTGATCCCTCATATCGACAATGCCGATTTCATT
>CBFHAF010000848.1:0-1650 GCA_965653435.1 uncultured Chitinophaga sp. | reverse complement strand
GGCCTTCCAGCACACTGAGCTTTCCTTCGGTTACCTTGATGCGTTGTGCATAGGTGCTTACAGCCAGCAGCATGGCGCCGGCAATCATAAAAAAGGGGCGTGAAACGTTCATATCGGTATATTTAAGATTTTATAACCGTTGGCGAAGATAAGGAATCCAAGGACGTATAATATATTTTTATTTTATTTAAGTTCATTTATTTCATAATTCGTAACCACAACCTCCCTGCATGAAACTGCTTTGTTTTTTTGCCGCCGTTCTTTGCCTGGGTTTCCGGTCTTCCGCCGTCCGCATACCCTACCCTTCCCCGCAGCCAGATACTGCCGCGCTGAAGTTCCTCCCGGGCATTGTAAGCTCCGATTCGCTGGATTTTAATGCGTCCTTTTCGCCGGACGGGCGAACATTCTATTTCTGCCGCTCGGCAAATGGCAAATGGAACATCTGGCAAACAAACTATGATGGCGGGAAGTGGGCCGCTCCCCGGCCTGCGCCTTTCAGCGAACCGGCTTATTCGCAGGCTGACCCGTTCTTCGGGCCCGACGGCGCATTGTATTTCATTTCGAACCGGCCCGTGCAGGCGGCGGATACCGCGGGAGATTTCGATATCTGGCGCGTGCGGCCTGATAACAACGGCGGCTGGTCCGCCCCGGAAAATGTGCAGGGAGTAAATTCCGACAGTACGGAATATTATGTTTCACTGGCGGCCAATGGCAATATATATTTCGCTTCCAACCGCAGCGGCGATTTTGAGATCTATTACAGCCGCCTGGAGAACGGCCGGTACACTGCGCCTGAAAATCTAGGCCCTGCCGTCAATGCGCCGGGGATGGAACATGATCCCTGTATTTCCCCCGATGAAAAACTATTGCTCTTCACTGCGGTAGACAGGCCCGGCGGGTTTGGCTCCGGGGATATTTACATTTCACGTAAAACCGCGGAAGGTAAATGGGGCAAGGCTGCAAATGCAGGCCCCGCGGTCAATACAGCCACATACGAATATTGCTCCTACCTCACGCCCGACGGGAAGTATCTTTTTTTCAGCAGCGATTATGATGTGAAGTGGGTTTCGGCGAAACAGCTGGAAATGCGCTGAACGGCTATCTTTCACCCAGCTTTTTCTCCAATTCCATCATCTTCTTTTCCATGGCTTCCTGCTTTTTGTTTTGTTCCAGGATATAAAGCGTCAGCTCCTCGATCTTTTTCAGCAGCACCGCCTGGTTCTCTCCCAGCTCCAGGCCTTCCTGGCTCACTGTTTCGGCAGAAGGAACACCGGGCAGGTGTTTATGTTGCGCCAGGTAAGCCTGCAGCTTGGGCAGCGGCATTACATGGTACGCTGAGTCGAAAACATAATCCGGCCAGTCTGTAATCGTTACTTTCACTTTCCTTGCTTTTATGTTCCCGTTCACATTTAACTGTTTCTGCAAAGCGGTGGTCCCGATATTGATATCTCCTGTTATGCTTCCGCCAGTTAACGGAAGGTAGGATGAAGGGTTGAAATTACCCGAACGCCAGATAGTTTCAGTGGTGCCGTTGTTGTAGTATGTCAGCAGGTTAGCGCCGAGGTTCAGTGAATAGGTTGTTGCGGGCGTTGCAGCATCCGGATGCCAGGTGATGTTGCCCGAGGTTTTGTTATTGGCAAACCCTACCTG
>CBFHAF010000847.1:0-1695 GCA_965653435.1 uncultured Chitinophaga sp. | reverse complement strand
GTTTTTGGTTTAAAACTTGACTGCAAAAATATAATTTTTATTCAATTGCCAAGGATATCAGTCAATTTTAACCCAGAATTTCCAATTTACTAACACGCCCGATACCGTTGTAATTCCTGCATTTAACACGCCCTTGGCAGGTTCCAGCGGATTCCATATGCACGAAATCGCTCATGTCTTTTTACCTTTTACATCTCCTTTTTCTCCCCTTTACACCATTATATATACTATATATCCCGCACACCATACCCCTCTTTAGTCATTATATGCCATTTAAGTGTTATGACATATAAGTTGACCATTCAACCTTTTATACCGCCACTTAACCATATTTAAAACCGGATCGCCGGCGGCTTAACGTCCAACTATTATATTTGTCCGGTTATGAAATCCCGTAACTTGCAGTAGCGGGCCCACCATAACTTAACCCGGGGCGAACATTGGCTTCAGACGCGGCAATCCGGCAACAGTTAAACTATTATACTCATTTGAAACATGCGAAATAAGACCACTAGAATCGTTCTGTTATTCCTCGTACTGGCAGTCGCCGGCTTCTTTATTTATAAGCTGGCGGCGAAAAACAACAATCCGAAAGAACCCGAAGCCCCCCGCGGTGGCCCGGCAGCAGGCGCCAGCAGAGGCGGCGGTGCCGGCAGGCCCATACAGGTAGACGCATACGTTGTAACACCCGTCAAGCTCGACGAGAACATCGAAGCCAGCGGCACCCTCCAAAGCAACGAAGAAGTGGAGCTCAAACCGGAGATCACCGGCCGCATCACCAGGATATTCTTTAAAGAAGGCGTGAAAGTAAGCAAAGGCACCCTCCTTATTAAATTATATGACGGCGATATCCTCGCCCAGATCCGCAAGCTGGAACTGCAGCAGCAGCTCGCCAAAACCACCCTCACCCGCCAGCAACAGCTGTTGAAGATCAACGGTATCAGCCAGCAGGACGTAGATGTGACCAGCAACCAGGTAAGCGCATACTCTGCGGATATCGAATACAACCGTGCCCAGCTGCAGAAAACGGAGATCAGGGCGCCTTTCAGCGGTACTCTCGGCCTGCGTAATGTAAGTGAAGGCGCCATCGTGAGCCCTACCACTATCATGACCACCCTCCAACAGCTGGACCCGCTGAAAATCGATTTTGCATCGCCAGAGAAGTATAAGAACGCCATCCGCAAAGGCGACCCGGTTACCTTTACCGTGGCGGGCGATACCATCAAATACCGTGGCAGCATTTATGCTATAGATCCCAAGATAGACCTGGCCACCCGCAGCGTGAAGATCCGCGCCATCGTGCCCAACCCTTCCGGCAGGCTGTTCCCGGGCTCTTTCGCCAAAACAACCATTCAGCTGAAAGATAATCCCAACGCCATCATGATCCCCTCGCAGGCAGTAATACCCGGCACCCGCTTCAAGCAGGTGATCGTGGCAGACAGCGGAAAAGCCCGGTTCGTGAACGTGGAAACCGGTATCAGGAACGAAAACAATGTGCAGATAACCGAAGGGTTACAGATAGGCGACACCGTGATCACCACCGGCATATTGCAGCTTAAACCGGGTATGCCGTTCAAGTATAACAAGGTGCAGTAAGTGCGTTGACTATGTGCAACGATCATTGATTAACGCTAACAGATATTATCATGAGTTTACCTTCCATATCCCTCAAACGGCCGGTATTAGCCATTGTGA
>CBFHAF010000846.1:0-1705 GCA_965653435.1 uncultured Chitinophaga sp. | reverse complement strand
CCTGGAGCATCTCAGGCGCAGGTTTGCCGTCTTAGGTGCGGACGCTTACCAGTTCCACGCTGATGGGCCCCGTTGTACGGTCGAGAAAGAGGTCGCCTTTCATGATATCGCGGCCTGTTTCCAGGGTGATGATCTTGTCTTTGTAACGAATGGTTTCGGCGATATAACCGTCCTGGAGGTCCACCTTACGGCATCCGTACAGGATACCGCCCAGCAATGCCAGGCCCAGGGCCGATTTTATCAGTATATTCTTTTGAGTCATGATGCAAAATTTTAAGTACCGTTCAAATAATTGAATCTATTTGTAAGGGAAATTGAAGGTATGGGAGCCGTTCAGCACCTGGATGTTGCCGTTGGTGGCCTGCAGGTCGCTGGTCACGACGTTCCCGCTGTTCACCCAGGGATTGTAGTATTTCGGGCCGGGCTCCTGTGTTTCGGGCCAGGTGTTGGCCGCATCGAACCTTCTTGAGCGGGCATATGCATAACCGTTCGGGTACCAGATGCGGATGAATTTCGGGCCTGCTTCTTTCACGCCGTTGTAATCCTGCCGCGCCGGGGCATCTACCAGCATGGAATCGCCTGCCAGGTTCGTAACATAATCGCCGCCGCCGCCGGGCACGTTGAAGAACGACACCTCGTCCCTCCATATCTTTTTGCCGGGGATGATGTATTTCATCATAGCGGCTTTCAGCTCAGCCACGGGCACATCCGCCAGGGCCGTGCCGCCTCTTTTCTTCAGGTAATTGACGATGCAGAGGTCTTTGGGAGCAAAAAAGGTGATGTTGTTTTTCTTCACTTCTTCCGCCAGCCCGGTTTTATCCAGTATCTGCACGATGGTATCGAATTCGAAGGGGCGGGACTGCAGGAAGGAATAAACATCCATATCCAGCTTGCCGCTGTGGGTGCCCCCGTCTATAAAGTGGTCTTTTTTACAGGATGCCGCCGCTGCGATCAATGCCGCGCCAACCAGGAAATATTTCAGTCTGAATCTTTTCATCACAAATAATTTTAAGATTAATAACGTTGCCAGTAACGAAGCTGCTCCATGTTGGGATTGTCCGTGAAGGCTCTTTGCGATACGGGCCAGGTCCAGGCTCCTTCATCGAAGTCCGTCTGGGTCATATCGGGCCTGGTGGGGATCTTGTTATAATCCGGATCGGTGATGAACCCGGTTCTTACGAGGTCGTAGAAATAATGCCCTTCGCCCAGCAGCTCCCGGCTGCGCTCGCGGAAGATCTCCAGGTAAAGGTCCGCGTCGGCGCCTGTCCAGTTCTCCAGCCATACCCTGTTGCGGATGGTGTTCAGGTCTGTCCTTGCAGCCGCATAGTTCAGCTGGCGGGCGTAACATTCGGCGCGCAGGAGAATGATGTCTGCCATGCGGAAGATCACGATATTGGCGTCGAACAGGTTGGCCACGGGGTCCACTGCATAGCCGTATTTGGCGAACACGTAGGTTTGCCCGACGGTAGCGGATACCGGGTTGGCAAGCAGCGTGAGGAAACGTTCATCCTTCGTGCTGTCCGGATAGATCATTTTCGGATCGGAGATGCGAGTGATGGCGCGGTTGCCGCTGGCCGGGTCTACTTTCATGTAGGCGGGAGACCAGTAAGGCTGCGACCTGGTGGAATACACGCCGCCGAAGAGGGTCATGTTCGCCAGGGAGCCGTTCCTGCCGTATTCGCCGGTAGCAGCATCGAAATCGATC
>CBFHAF010000845.1:0-1727 GCA_965653435.1 uncultured Chitinophaga sp. | reverse complement strand
AGGCGATAACTGCCCGCCACGTCGACAGCCTGGTCGCTGCGCGAATCGATCGAGCGCGGGCTGGCCCCGGCCTTGGCTTCTTCCTCCACCGCGACCCGCGCAGCGAAGCGGCTCTCGTCCGGCCGGACGCCGGGAGACGGGCGGAAGTCGTTATACGGGTCCTCCGCGTTGATGCGGCACTCGATGGCGTGCATCTGCGGGGTGTAGTTTTTTCCGGAAATAGGAATACCTGCCGCGATCTTGATCTGTTCCTTGATGAGGTCGAAATTGATCACTTCCTCGGTTACACCGTGCTCCACCTGGATGCGGGTGTTCATTTCCATGAAGTAAAAATTGCGGTGCTTGTCTACCAGGAACTCGATGGTGCCCACGCTTTCGTAATTGATGGCGCTGGCGGCCTTGATGGCGGCTTCACCCATTTTTTCACGCAGCTCGGGCGTCATGAAGGGGGAAGGCGATTCTTCCACGAGCTTCTGGTGGCGGCGCTGGATGGAGCAGTCGCGCTCGCTGAGGTGGCATACTTTGCCGTATTGGTCGCCTGCGATCTGTATTTCGATGTGACGGGGCTCTTCCACGAATTTTTCCATGTAGATGCCGTCGTTGCTGAAAGCCGCTTTGGCTTCCGTTTTGGCCATGGTATAGGCGTTCTCGATCTCGTTCTCGTCCCATACCACGCGCATGCCTTTACCCCCGCCGCCGGCAGTGGCTTTCATGATCACGGGCAGGCCCATTTCCCTTGCAAGGGTTTTGGCCTGTTCCACGCTTTCCAGCAGGCCTTCGGAGCCGGGAATAACGGGTACACCCGCTGCGATCATGGTTTCCTTGGCAGTCATCTTATCACCCATCTTGCGGATCATTTCCGGGGTGGGCCCGATGAACTTGATGCCGTGCTCGCCGCAGATCTCCGCAAAGCGGGCGTTCTCGGCCAGGAAGCCGTATCCGGGATGGATAGCGTCCGCATTGGTGATCTCCGCTGCGGCCATGAGGTGTGGTATATTCAGGTAAGAATCGCTGCTCTGTGGTTTTCCAATGCACACGGCTTCATCCGCAAACCTGACGTGCAGGCTGTCTTTATCAGCGGTTGAATACACTGCCACTGTTTTGATCCCCATCTCTTTGCAGGTACGGATGATCCTCAGGGCAATCTCGCCACGGTTGGCGATGAGTATCTTTTTGAACATGTTTTTCTTATAGGTTAAAAATCGAAAAAAAGGAAAAGGTTGCAAGCAACCTTACAACCTTCCACCGCTAAAGAGTTTACGGTTCTACCAGGAACAGGGGCTGGTCGTATTCCACGGGCGACGCATCGTCTACCAGCACTTTCACGATCTTTCCGCCCACCTCGCTCTCGATTTCATTGAACAGTTTCATGGCTTCAATAATGCAAACCACTTTGCCAGGAGCCACATCGTCGCCCACGTTCACGAACGGCGGCTTGTCGGGGCCGGCGCTGCGGTAAAAAGTACCGATCATGGGAGATTTGATAGTGATGAGGTTGGTAGCGGCCGGAGCTGAAGCTGCAGCGGCTGGCGCGGCCGCTGCAGGCGCGGGGGCTGCAGCTGCAGGCTGGGGAGCCATTGCCACGGGTTGAACCGCCGTTACCGCCGGTACTGTTACGATCTGCTGTACTTCGCTTTCCTTTTGCTTTATTGTAATCTTAAACTTGTCCTGTTCAATGCTCAGTTCGCTGATATTTGACTTGTTGATCATTTTAATCAGCTCCTGAA
>CBFHAF010000844.1:0-1748 GCA_965653435.1 uncultured Chitinophaga sp. | reverse complement strand
GGCGGCATGCCCGATGCGGCCGGTGTGCATTAACTGGAGAAAGATCCTGCTGCCGTTTTTATGTACCGCATCCGTCACTTCCTTCCAGGCCGTTACCTGCTGCTGTGAAAAAATACCCGGGATCCTGGCATAACCAAGCCCGTTCGGCGAGGGAGCCGTTCCTTCGGTGATGATCAGCCCGGCGCCGGTCCTTTGAGCGTAATATTCTGCCATTAAAGCATTCGGTACATTGTTTATCGCCCTGCTGCGGGTCATCGGCGCCATTACCAGGTGGTTCTTTAATTGCAAGGGGCCTTTGGAGTATGCGGTCAGTAACTTGTTCATGATATTGTCGTTTTTGAAGACAATACAAAGTTGGCCCTAACCGCGGCGGCAAAATAACCGGAACTGGCGAAAAAATAGTCCTATCCGCCGCCGGCATATTTTTTTGGCTTCACGCCATGGTACTTTTCGAAGAGCCGGCTGAAATGGCTCAGATTGGCGAAGCCCACCTGGTAGCCTGTTTCAGCAACCGACAAGCCGCCGTGTTTCAGCAGGAAAGCGGCTTCTTCCATGCGGGCGCGCTGGTAATAATTGTAGATCGTGTCTCCGAATACCTGTTTGAACAGTTCCTTCGTTTTGGTTTCGCCCCAGCCGGCCAGCCTGGCAAGCTCCGGCAGGCTCGGGGGAACGGAAAGGTCGGACAGGACGGCCGTTCTGAGCAAGGCGAGTTTTTCAACATCGTCTTTATGGATCGTGGCGTGATGTTCCGCATCCCGTTTCTGCAATTTCTCAAAAAGACCGTATAACAATTCCTGCACTTTTATGCGGTAATAAAAGTTGCCGAGCTCATTATCCTCTCGGGCATCTGTTACCTGCTTCACGGTTTTATGAACATCCACGCTCATGTGCTCGTAGAAAAGGAACCCGGGCGCGGCGTCCAGGACGGTCTGCACGATGCTGTTGGGCTCCGGGAGGGCCAGGAGCTCTTTCAGCGTGTTCTTCAGGATGCCCACCACCAGGAAATAGATATCCGTATTGGCGGGAAACCGTATCTGCGAAGTCAGGTCTGTGGAGGCTACCTGGATGGCAAAGGCGCTGCTCCTGGAAAGCGGGGCGGGCGTTTCGCCCGTGGTAATGCTCGCGGTATGTTCGTTGCTGTGAAAAATAATACTGATCAGGTCGCCGGGCTCCTCATTCCCTACCCTGCTGAGCACGAACTCTTCATTCAATTTATAACGGTGAACGATCAGTTTCTGGCCGGGCGCCAATATGACCCGCTTTATGCTGCCTGTGCCCATGGCGGGTGGAATGATCAGCCTGTCGCCCTGCAGCGGTATATTGAACTTCCGGGAGAAGCTGGTAAGAAAATCAAACTGGGGATCCGGTTCAAATTCGAAGAACATCAGGAATATTAAATGATGATGACCATACAAATATATACAAAGGCAGTAATACCGTGGAATGCACCGGAGGGCTGAGATATGCATGTTCCGGATGCAGGGTTATTGTGCTTTTTTTGACCGGGAGGAACAAAGGAATAGTTTATTTATACTAAACTTCATCCAAAAGACGCCTGCAGAGAGCAAAATGCTTAAAGACCGCCGGTTTCCAATAGCTTTTCCATTCACTTGCTCAGCCGCGAGAATGAGAAAACACGCTAAATTCCATCTGAAAGCATATTCACTATATGCAACTCCATGCCTGAACCCTCCGCCTTTTCGTAAATATTTCCAGGAAAATTATGAAATCCGGAATATTTTAAGCTA
>CBFHAF010000843.1:0-1791 GCA_965653435.1 uncultured Chitinophaga sp. | reverse complement strand
GTTTGCGGTTTAAACACATATAAAGTTTTACACTTACATTTAATATTTACTATTGCATAAATAATTGCTTAACAATTAATTAAACGGAAAAATAATTGTCGTTTAGCCCGGAATTGGCTAAATTCCTATAAAATTCTAATCATATGAAACAACGCAAACCCATTTTGCTCGCCTTCCTGTTAGGGATAGGCGTGTTCCTTTACGCTTGTAAGCCAAGCGATGCAAAACTCCAGAAGGAAGTGAATGACAAGCTGTCTACCGCTTCGCCGGGTGTGATAGCCGAAGTAAAGGGAGGTGTTGCCACCCTCAGTGGAGAAGTAATGGACGATGCCGCCAAAACTGCAGCTGAAGATGCAGCCAAAAGCGTGAAAGGCGTTAAATCCGTTGTAAACAACGTGATGCTTACCCCGCCCCCTCCGCCGCCCGCCCCGCCGGTATCCATTAACCCTGACGATGTGCTCAAATCCAGCGTGGATTCTTCGATCAACGCAGCGGGCATAACCGGGGTAACCGCTACCATTGCGAACGGCGAAGTGACCCTCACCGGCACCATTAAAAAAGCGGACCTGCGCAAAGTGATGCAGGCGGCCAATGAAGCCAAGCCCAAAAAGGTGAACAATAAGCTCACCCTGCAATAACCCCGGCTTTCAATCCAACAGTAACCTTAAAAAAGTACGATCATGGCATTACAAGATAAATACACAGAGCTCGTTCAGGCAGCCAACAGCGGCGGTGTTAGCGGCCTGCAGGTAGCAGAACAGAACGGTGTGCTCTATGTAACCGGCACCGCGCCGTCTTCAGCGGTGAAAGACCAGCTCTGGGGCATCTACGAAAAACTGGACCCCGAAATGCGCGCGGGAGATCTTGTGCTGAATATATCCCTGGCTGAAGGCGCCGAACAGGAATATGAAGTACAGGCCGGCGATAATCTCAGCAAGATCGCGAAGAAATACCCCGGCCTTACCTGGCAGAAGATCTTTGAAGCGAATAAGGACAAAATAAAAGACCCCGATATGATCCAGCCGGGCTGGAAACTGAAAATACCTTCAGCATAACCTTGTCTGAGTCATAAAAAGTAAAACCCCGGCCGCATGGCCGGGGTTTTTTAATGTCTTTCGAAAGTTCAATCATCGCCGTTCTCAAACGCATACTCCGCTTTATATTCATGTTTCCACCGCCGGTGGCTCCACACCCATACTTCCGGCTGCTCGCGGATGTTCCGCTCCAGGTACTGCACGAACGCTTCCGTGATGCGGCCTACCGGCTCGTTGATCGGGTTTTCGAACGCAAGGGTCAGCCTGGCTTTGTAATAACCTCGCCGCACTTTCCGGATATCCCCGAACACTACAGGAATATTATAACGGCGCGCGCTCATTTCCGGGCCTTTGTAAAACGCCGTCATTTTATTGAGGAAAGGATACCAGTAACAACGGCGCGGGTTGCCGGGGTTCTGGTCTGCCACCAGGCCCAGCAGGTATTGTTTCCCGATCCAGGGGGCCATGCCGTTGCGCATGTCGTTGGCCGGTATCATGACGGAGCCGAATTTCTCTCGGAAGTGCCTGAACATGCGGTTCACCGCGGAGTTGCTGATAGGCATGAACACCACGAGAAAAGGGAACTGCACGCCGTTCTTGGCAAACAGGTTCGCCCATTCCCAGTTGAAGTTATGGCCCAGGTGGAGCTGCACGCTCCGGCCTTCCGCATAGAGCTTATGAAAAACGGAAAGATCACATTCAAAACGTTTGTTCAGCGATTTGCTGCTCATAGTAAGTAGCTTGATGGTTTCCACCA
>CBFHAF010000842.1:0-1799 GCA_965653435.1 uncultured Chitinophaga sp. | reverse complement strand
TAAAATACCTGCACAGGAAACCCGGTTCGTTAACTACCGGCGCCCCCGGATTACGAAAAATCCGTTCAGAGCAACTGATGCAGCTTCACATATTGCAGCAGCATAATTGTTTTCCCGTCTTTTATCTCCCCGCTATCAATCATGGCCATCGCCTTGTCGATATGTACTTCCAGCACTTCTATCTCCTCCTGTTCATGCTCCAGTCCGCCGCCGCCGTTGATCTGCATTTCCGGGCTGTATTCGGCAACGAAAAAGTGGACCACCTCCGTTACCGAGCCCGGCGACATGTAGGCATCGAATACGCTCCGGACGTCCCGGATGCGGAACCCGGTTTCCTCTTCAGCTTCCCGGCGGATGCATTCTTCCGGGTTATTTTCGTCCAGCAAACCGGCGCAGGCCTCTATCAGCATACCGGTGCTGTTGCCGTTGATGTAGGTGGGCAGGCGGAACTGCCGCGTCAGGATCACGTTCCCGGTAGCGGGGTTGTACAGTAATACCGTAGCACCATTCCCCCGGTCGTACGCTTCACGGGAACGCGTTTCCCAGGCTCCGCTCTTCCCCTTATAGTCATATGTTACCTTGAAAAGTTTGTACCAGTTATCTGACAATACTTCCGTTGAGATGATTTTTATTTCAGGCTGCATGGTTTTGATTAATTTTGATCAAATTTGATTATTTTTATCAAATATAGATCAAAATGGGATACCAGGAGCGAAAAGGAAAAATCCTTAAAATACTCGACAGGAAGGAAAGCATGGAGGTGCAGGAAATAGCGGACGAGCTGGGCATCTCTGCGGTTACCATCCGGAGAGACCTGCAGCAGCTGGCGGACGAAGAGCTGTTGATAAGAACCCATGGGGGCGCCATGAAAGCGCCGTCCAAACATCCCTTCACGGCTTTTGCCGACAAAGAAAGCGTTGCCGTTTCCAGGAAAAAACAGATCGGCAGACTTGCCGCCGCCCTGGTCAAACCCGGGGATACCATATTTATGGATTGCGGCAGCACGGTGTTTACCATGTGCGCCCACCTCAAAGACATAACGCCCCTGCGCATCGTCACCAACTCATTGCCCGTTGCAGCGGCGTTCATGGACATACCCGGCATACAGGTGAACCTGGCCGGCGGCGAGATGGACGGCCGCCGGAAAGCCATCCATGGCGACAGGGCCATTGCACATATAAAAAGCTATCATGCCGGCAAAGCATTTATCGGTACCGACGGCCTGTCTGTAAAAAACGGGCTGACCGCGTTCAGTGAAACCGAAGCCGGTATCAGTACGGCAATGGCCGGCTGCGCCGATGAGGTGTTCGTGCTCTGTGATTCTTCCAAAATAGGCAGGGATAGTTATCTCAAATTCGCCCCGCTATCGTTAATAACCGCCCTGATCACTGATAAGGAATTGCCCCCCGCCCAGGCAGCGCAGTTAAAAGGGAAAGGCGTGAAAGTGATCAGTTGAGCGGCCGGCGACTTGCCAATCCGGTACACACTGCCTTACCCCATCCAAACAAAGACCATATCCCCCCAGCCCGACGTTTCCGTACCGCAAAGCTGACGGGCTCCGGTGAAGAATAAATTTTTATATTACTTACTGCAACCGTTCCGCTTATTATTTGTCAAATAACATCGTGAACCATCTATACCATAACCGGTCCGACAGGGAATTGGCCGACCTGGTGCTGCAAGGCGACCGGGAAGCATTCAGGGTGATCATGGAAAGGACGGAAAAACTCGTCATCCATATCATCAGTGGCATGGTGCCGGTGCGGGAAGACAGGGAAGACCTCGCGCAGGATGTATAC
>CBFHAF010000841.1:0-1833 GCA_965653435.1 uncultured Chitinophaga sp. | reverse complement strand
ATGTTTAACCAGCATTATTGTAAGATCCTTGTACTGGCGGCCGCCGTGTTTGCCGCTTCCCAGTCGGTAGCCTGCTCCAGGCCCGTGGCTCCCGCTTCGTCTGCGAACGCGGGCGTACGCGAAACCGGGGACAATGTAGATGAGGATATCCTGTATTATGTCAACAAGTTCCGCCGTTCCAAAGGCCTGAAACCATTGGAATTAAACAATGTGATCAGCATCGAAGCGCGCGATCACAGCAAATCGATGGCCACGGGGCGGAGAGGTTTCGGGCACGACGGGTTTGAATCCCGGGTGGACGATATTTCCAAGAAGCTCGGTACCGTGCGTGCCGCGGCGGAAAACGTGGCTTACGGCAACCTCAGCGCGGAGGCCGTGGTGGATGGATGGATCAAAAGTCCGGGCCACCGCAAGAACATGCTGGGCGACTTCAATCTGATCGGCATCGGTACCGCCAGGGGCAAAGGCAACATTGTTTATTTCACGCAGATATTCATCAATAAGCCCGCTGCGACGGCAAAAAAATAACTGCTTACTAACTGTTTATTTTGAATGTAGGGGCGCAGGGAACTGCGCCTTTACTTTTTCCCCGTCATTGCTTCGTCGCCCCTCCGCGCAAAGGCCCCACTACTCCCTCGCAATGACGGGTTTTCCCAGTTCCGCCCGCAAATTGGGGATACTGCGCAATGTTTTTTGCCGTAATTTGGCCCCATGGAAAAACGTAAGATCATCGAAGTGAGGGACCTGGTGAAAAAGTACGGGGACTTCACGGCCGTGAAAGGGATCAGCTTTGACGTATACGAGAACGAAGTGTTCGGCCTCCTGGGCCCGAACGGGGCAGGCAAAAGCACCACGCTGGAGATAATTGAGACCCTGAGGGAAAAAACGTCCGGCACCGTGATGGTAGACGGTTTTAACCTGGATGAAGATCCCGACGCCATCAAGCAGCTCATCGGTGTGCAGCTGCAAACATCCGGCTATTACCCCGGCCTCAACCTGCTGGAGCTGATAGAGATGTTCGGCGGCCTGTACAACCGCAAGGTGGACGGCCGGGAGCTGCTGAAGCAGTTCAACCTCGAAGACAAGGCATCCGAAAAATATAAATCCCTCTCCGGCGGCCAGAAGCAGCGTTTTTCCATCGCCACCACGCTCATCAACCGCCCGCGCATCATTTTCCTGGACGAGCCCACCACCGGCCTGGACCCCCAGGCCCGCCGCAACCTGTGGACGCTTATCCAGCAGGTGAGGGACCAGGGCACCACCGTCGTGATCACCACGCATTACATGGATGAAGCCGAGTTCCTCTGCGACCGCTGCGCGATCGTAGACAGCGGGAAGATCATCGCGCTTGACTCGCCGGACGCGCTGATAGACCAGCTGGTGGCAGGAGGTTTTGAGCGGAAGAAAGAAGTGAAGCTGGCCAACCTGGAAGATGTGTTCATCCATCTTACCGGAAAGGACCTCCGGGAAGAATAAAAGCCAAACTTTTCACATAATGGAAGACTTACGCTATCCTATCGGCCGCTTCCAGGCGCCGGCGCTGGTTACTGCAGACATGCGCAAAAAGTACATCAACGACATCCGGCACCTGCCGTCTCTCCTGGAGCTGGCCGTTCAGAACCTCGACGCGCATCAGCTGGGCACACCCTACCGCCCCGGCGGCTGGACGGTGGCGCAGGTAGTGCATCACGTGGCGGATTCGCATATGAACGGTTTCACCCGCCTGAAGCTAGCCCTTACGGAAGACAATCCCACCATCAAACCATACGACGAAACCGCCTGGGCCGAGCTGCCCGATGTGCAATACACGCCCATCAATATATCCATCACGCT
>CBFHAF010000840.1:0-1850 GCA_965653435.1 uncultured Chitinophaga sp. | reverse complement strand
GGCAGCTTTCATTTCCTGGAAGAATGTTTTTCCGGGGAATACTACAGGGAATGCGATCATACTTACTATGCAAAAGACAAGCACCAGGCCTACTATGTGGATACTATCGCCAGGGCATTTAAGGCCATCAGAACAAAAAACGTAGACCAATTCCACTTCAAAGTCATTGATGAGCTTGGTTATGCTTTTGACGGGAAGAATAATTATTTGTTTGGGAAGAAGGTTCCTTTGAAGAACAATGAAAAATAATGCCAGGCTTCCGTTTGATTTTCATAATAACCAATTTTCTCCCAATTTGCCTGAACCTCGGATACAATTTTCTCAATAAACCGGTTCAGATTGCGGGATGCCAAGGCCCCTGAAGCCATCCCGGCATTAAATATTCCATATCCCGGTAAGGTGATAAATAAATAGAAAAGAGGCCGAAAGGAAGGATTCCCGCGGGATATTGAACCGGCCCCTTGTTTTTGTGTTTGTATATATGCTGGGTTATTACCCGGCATGCAGAGAAGGATCGAAAAGTAATGCGGTGCAGAGACAGTTCTTACCATCTTTTGAACAGAGGATACCGTGATTCACGCAGCTGCGGCAGCCTTTCCAGAATGCAGGGTCGTGGGTGATCGCATCGTAGGTGACGGGCTCGAATCCCAGCCGGGTGTTCAGTTTCATGACGGCCATGCCGGTTGTGATGCTGAAGATTTTTGCTTCAGGGTATAAAACACGGGAAAGCCGGAAGACCTGTTTTTTGATCAGCGCCGCCACGCCCCTTTCCCGGAAGGCCGGGGCAACGATCAGCCCGCTGTTGCTCACGAACCGCTCCTGCTCCCAGGTTTCCAGGTAAGAAAAGCCGGCCCAGGCTCCTTTGACGGTAAGGGCGATCACGGCTTTGCCCTGTAATATTTTTTCCGCGATGGAAGCAGCGGAACGGCGGGCGATGCCTGTGCCGCGCACTTTGGCGGAAGCTTCCATTTCAGCGGTGATGGCTGCGGCAAACTTTATGTCTCCGGCCTTGGCGGGGCGTACAATGATGGCTTCCTGCAATGCGGTGGCGGGTATAACGGCGGACGTTATGGTGTCGGCGACGGCCGGGCCGTCTGCCTGAGATGAAGTCTTCATGATACGTCTTTTGAATTTAAAAGCAGGTGGTGCTGCATGTAAAGGTTATAGATCGAAGGCGGGATGAGCGAATACAGCCGGATGCGGCTGAGATTGTCCGCCGGGTGCTCCTTCGAAAGGTCGGGCACGATGATCCGGGCCACGGCATTCCTGACCAGCGGGTTCCCTCTTTCGTAAAGGCGGCCTGTCAGTTTCAGGCATTTTTCGAGCAGGGCGTAATTTTTGTTACGCAGCTGGCGGATCAGGTACTGGTCCAGGCACTGCACTGTTTCATAAATATGGAAAATGGCTGGGAACTGGTGCAGTGGTTTTTTGAGTTCCGGAAGTGCGTCTTCAATTAAAGCGGGCACTTCATATTGATTTATCATCTTATTTAATATATTTTTAGAAAATCCAGGCAAGCGCGATGAACGTAATGGCTACCCTGTAAGTTTGGAGGACATATGCCAAACGGCATTCCAGGGCAGGGGAAAAAACCGTTAAAACCGGGGGAATGCAATGCAGGCGGGACTTCAATGAAAAATGTGCGGCCGGCCGGGTAAGCGGCAACCCTTCAGAAATGGAAGGGGGACTGTCAAAATGGGAAAATTTTTATTTTTAAGATACACCCTGAGGGGTTTCAAAATCCATCTTTAATATAACACCCTTGTAAGTTTATGGAAGCAGATCTCGAACATATCCGGCAGTTATACCTGCAAAAATTGGCGGGAGGGCTCTCTGAAGAGGAGGAAGCT
>CBFHAF010000839.1:0-1892 GCA_965653435.1 uncultured Chitinophaga sp. | reverse complement strand
GGTGACGGAGGAAGGAAAAATCGAAATTGACGTTGTGCGCTATGAACACCTTGTCCTGCAGGAGATGGTAGACCTCTTCCGCCACGGCCTCAAACGGGGGCGCATTTTCCACCATTTCGTCCGTAATGCCGGTTAAGGCCTGGATATACCGGGGAATGGGCATGCCGGGGTTCACCAGCGTTTCATACTGCTGAACGATCTCTTTCCCGTCGTGGATAAATATGGCAACTTCCGTGATACTGCCGGCACTGGCGTGGCCGCCGGTGGTTTCGATGTCTACAATGGCGTACATACCCGCAAATATACTGCTTAGTGCGCAAGGTATCTGCGCACCCGCACTCATAGGTATTTTAGTAATCCGAACCGGCCTGAAAGCCAGCATTATCCGAATGGTGCAGTATTTGTATACTTTTTTTCCATGGAATGGACGAACCTTATCTGGGAAAAACTGGAGCGCTGGGGGCAGGCAACCGTCAAAATGCTGCCCAACCTGGCGCTGGCTGTGCTCGTGTTCACTGTCTTTTACCTGCTGGCTAAACTCGCCAAAAAACTCATTTATAAGCTCAGCTGCCGCCTGTCGCACAAGCAGGCCATCAGCAACCTGCTGGCGGGCGTGGGCTGGTTCATCGTGTTCGCTATAGGGCTGTTCACTTCCCTGGAGATCATGAAGCTGGACAAAGCCGTGAGCTCCCTGCTGGCCGGCGCTGGCATCATCGGCCTGGCGCTGGGTTTTGCTTTCCAGGACCTCACCTCCAACTTTATTTCCGGGATCTACATCACCTTCCGCAAACCCTTCGATGTGGGGCACGTGATCGAAACCAACGGCTTCACCGGCAGCGTGGAGAACATCCAGTTCCGCTCCACCACCATGCGCACGTTCGACGGGCTGCACCTGATCATCCCGAACAAGGACATTTTCCAGAAACCCCTTATCAACCATTCCCTCACCACCGAAAGGAAAATAGAACTGCACTTCACCATGCCCTTCAATAAAGAGCCCGCCCCCGTGCTGGACGATATTGTGCAAACGCTGCGCAATATCGTTAAAAAGGAACGGCAGAGCGGCGTCAGGAAGGCGCCCGAAGTGTTCTTTGAAAATATAGAAGGCAACAACCTGAAGCTCATGGTCAGCCTCTGGATCAGCAACAGCAAGGACAATTCCTTCAACCAGGCGCGCCACCGGCTTATTACCCAGGTACTTGACGCGCTGCGGCAAAAACAACTATTACCATAATTACCCGCCGGGGAACCGGTTGCACAATCTGCGACAGCTGATTCACACAATTCCATGGCTGTTATGCAGTTGTTTTGCATGGAGCGGATTTTGCACAGTGAACTATCAGAACAAACATCCGTTCACTATTTAAAACTATTGCCATGCAAACTAAAAAACAGCAGCAGGCCGCAGGGAACCCGGTTTATCCGAGCCCGGTGAACAGCGATTTCAGGGCTGGCGGCGAAGAAGAAAGATGGCCTGAAGATCCCCAGGCAGCTGAATTTGACCAGGAAGCTGCTATAGAAAGGGAACGAGAGGTACAGGAAGCGGAAGACGAGGATATAGTGGAAGACGACCGTCCGGGACACATCGTCAGCAGCGGGGCGGGCGCATCGCCGGATGATTATGAAGAAGCGGAAGACGAGGAAGAAGACGAAGACGATGAAGAATTGAATTACGACGACCTTGGCGACGAAGAAGAAGAGGAAGAAGACACCAAAGACCAAACTGTGTAAACCATATCCATCACACTGTTTTAACCATATCAATCACATAAAAAAGAAAGACCAATGAAATCACGTATCGTACCATTAGGCGTATTGGGGCTGATGATAGCCTTTGTAGTTGCCCAGGCAGGAAACGGTTTTGTAAGCGAATCCGCACTGTCTGCAAATCA
>CBFHAF010000838.1:0-1899 GCA_965653435.1 uncultured Chitinophaga sp. | reverse complement strand
TGATGCAATTACAAGCTTTAACTGCTATTTCCCCGGTAGACGGGCGTTACAGGGGTCAACTGGAAGAACTGGCGCCCTATTTTTCCGAGTTCGCGTTGATTCGTTACCGTGTACAGGTGGAGGTGGAATACTTCATTGCCCTGTCTGAACAGAAGCTTTTTTCGGTTCCCAAGACCAAGATCCCTGCCCTGCGCAGGATCTACCAGGAGTTTTCCCTCGAAAACGCCCAGCTGGTGAAGGAAACTGAAAAAGTGACGAACCACGACGTGAAAGCCGTGGAATACTTCCTCAAGAACGAGATGAAGAACCTTGGCCTGGAAGACAAACTGGAATGGGTGCACTTCGGCCTCACTTCCCAGGATGTGAACAACACCGCCACGCCCCTGCTCTGGAAAGAAGCCGTGGAGCATGTATACCTTCCCGCCATCGCCAACCTCATCCTGCACCTGAAGAAGCTGGCAAAGGAATGGAAAGACGTGCCCATGCTGGCGCGCACGCACGGCCAGCCCGCTTCCCCTACCCGCCTCGGCAAGGAAATACAGGTGTTCGTGGAAAGGCTGGAAGGACAGGTGAAGCTGCTGGCGGATATTCCCTTTGCAGCCAAGTTCGGCGGCGCCACGGGCAATTTCAACGCGCATCATGTGGCTTTCCCTTCCGTGAACTGGGAGAAATTCGGCAATAAGTTCGTGAACAACGTGCTGGGCCTGCAACGCATGCAGTTCACCACGCAGATAGAGCACTACGACAATATCGCCGCGCAGTTCGATACCCTGAAAAGGGTGAACAACATCCTCGTGGATTTCGCCCGCGACGTATGGACGTACATTTCCATGGATTATTTCAAGCAAAAGATCAAAAAGAACGAAGTAGGCTCCTCCGCCATGCCGCATAAGGTGAACCCTATCGACTTCGAGAATGCGGAAGGCAACCTCGGCCTGGCCAACGCCATCTTCGAGCACCTGAGCGCCAAGCTGCCCATCAGCCGCCTCCAGCGCGACCTCACGGATTCCACCGTGCTGCGCAACGTGGGCGTGCCATTCGCGCATACCCTGCTGGCGTTCAAGAGCCTGGATAAAGGCCTCAACAAACTCATCCTCAACGCTGCCAGGCTGCACGAAGACCTCGAGCGCAACTGGGCGGTAGTGGCGGAAGCTATCCAGACCGTATTGCGCCGTGAAAACTATCCAGCCCCTTACGAAGCGCTGAAAGAGCTGACCCGCGGCGGCGACCAGATCACACAAAAGACCATGCACAAATTCATTGACGGGCTGAAGATCAGCGCTGCGCTCAAAAAAGAGCTGAAAGCCATCACCCCGCACAATTATACCGGCATCCACTAATGGAACACGCCATCATACTGTTCGACGGGGTGTGCAACTTCTGCAATGCCAGCGTGAACTTCGTGATCAGGCGCGACAAACATGACCGCTTCCGTTTTGCTCCTTTGCAATCCGCTACGGGGCAGGCTTTGCAGGAACAATACCAGCTGAACCCCGCCGCGCTGGATACTTTTATACTGGTAGAGAACGGGCGGGCATACGGCAAAAGCACAGCGGCGCTGAAAGTGGCGCGCGGCCTGGGTTTCCCGGTGAACCTCGCTTATGGTCTCATGATCATTCCCCGTTTCCTGCGGGATGTCGTATACAGCCTGGTGGCAAGGAACCGTTACAAATGGTTCGGTAAAAAAGAAACCTGCATGGTGCCGGACGAGAACGTCCGGCGGAAGTTTATAAATTAAGACGGCCGATTTCCTGTGCCTGATCATTAAACCAGCACAGTGCGGTCAGAGCTTCGAAGCAATCTTCGCACATCCCGGAGATTGCTTCGTCATTTTTGCACATGCCGATGCAGCGCCCCGGCACGATGCCCGGTCATGAAAACTGGTACTTTATTACCAAA
>CBFHAF010000837.1:0-1925 GCA_965653435.1 uncultured Chitinophaga sp. | reverse complement strand
TCAGGCTATCGGGTTGCAGTTCGCGGCATGCAAGGATGGCGAAATCGCCGGTGCGGCGTTTGATATCTTCATGTACAGGGAGGCTTTCAACTACGGACCAGCGCATGCCCGCAGCTTCTATCATCGCTTTCCGGCGGTTGATCTCCGTAACGGTCCATATTTCACCGGGAGGAATGTGGTGAAGCGCGGTTACAACGCCGGAGCAGCCTGCCTGACGGATATCCCATAAGCTGACAGGATCGTTGGGGCCGAACCAACGCATTGTTTGTTCCATTGACATGTGCAGAAAGTTTAACATCGAGCCTGAGGGGCTCCGTGGAATTTTATTACTGCGCCAATATCTGAAAAAAAACGGAACGGTTGTTATAATCCGGAACTACATCGATGTAATTCATGTTTTGTCTGCCGGCAGCTCGCATAAACGCAGGAGCCGGTCCTGGTCGGCCAGGGCAATTTCTTTGCCGGACATTACGATCAGGTGCTCCTGGATCATTTCCTGCAACATCCTGAACGTGGTTTCGTAGGTGGCGCCGATGTAAGAAGCAAGGTCCTGCCGCGACAAAGCGAAGTCGATGAACCCGCTCTCATTCCTGCCGAATTTCTTTTCCAGCGACACCAGCGCCTGGGCGATCCTTCCCTTCACCGGCATATGCGCCAGGTTGCGCATTTTCCTTTCCGATTCCTGCAATTCCCGGGCGTAGAAGAGCATCAGCTCATATAAAAGCTGGTGGTTCACTTTCAGCGAAGCCTCCCAGAACGCAATATCAAAATAACAGACCGTAACCGGCTCCAGCGCGGTGGCCGTAACCGGGTACACCGGTTCAAGCCCGATGCCGCGGTGCCCTACGATATCCCCTTTTTTCGCGAAACGGACGATCAGTTCCTTGCCTTCATCCCAGTGCTTATGCACCTTGACGCTGCCCTTATAAATAAAGAAGATCCCTTTCACGGGGTCTCCTTCCCGGAACAGCTCCTGCCCTTTCCGGTACGTAAAATGCATGCTGTTCGCCTTTACCGCCGGCAGCCACTCCTTCATACAAAGGCGGCACACCATGCAGGTGCTGGTATCGCAGCCCTGTTTATCTTTCTTCATATATTATCTGTCTTTCTGCGCCGGCTGCGATCATGCCAGCCAGCTGCTCCCGCCATTTCACCACTTCCCCCACCACAATAATAGCAGGATTTTCGACGCCCTGCGCCTCCGCCACGGCCGCGATCTCTGAAACCGTGCCCGTAATGATCCGTTCCTGCTCCGTGGTGCCGTTTTGAATGACCGCCACGGGCACGGACCCTTTGCCTGCTTCGCGGAAAATATCCATGATGGCGGCGATGCGGCTCATGGCCATCAGTATCACCACGGTGGCGGTAGACTGGGCGGCCAGGTATACGTCTCCCGAGATGTCGCCGCTGCGCGTGGTGCCGGTGGTCACCCAAAAACTTTCCGCCACCCCCCTGCTCGTAAGCGGGATCATCTGCATGGCCGGTACAGCCAGCGCGCTGGAGATGCCGGGTACTACCTTCACCGGTATCCCCGCCCTCGAAGCGGCTTCAATTTCTTCCACCGCCCTGCCGAACACGAAGGGGTCGCCTCCTTTCAGCCGTACAACATGACCGTATTCCCGGGCCGAGCTGATGATCAACTCGTTGATCTCCTCCTGGGAAAGCGCGTGGCAGCCGTAACGCTTACCCACGAAGCGGAGGATGGCCGGTTTGGTGGCGTATTCCAGCAGTTGCGGATTCACCAGGGCATCGTACAGCACAACATCGGCGGCAGCCAGGGTGCGGATGGCTTTAAGCGTGATCATTTCCGGGTCTCCGGGGCCGGCGCCAATTAAAGATAAAGCAGGTTTTGGCATAGAAAACACATTATGATAATATTTATATGACTAATATTAGTCGAACCATGCCTAAAATTAAAACATTTT
>CBFHAF010000836.1:0-1947 GCA_965653435.1 uncultured Chitinophaga sp. | reverse complement strand
CACGTTGCCGCCAACGCCGGCCATCAGCTTCGTCGCGGTATACTAATGCAGGAAGCTCTTTCCGGTGTTTTTCCCAGGCGGCCCGCACATCATCGCCTACAGCCCAGAGGATACCGTTCTGCACCAGCTTATGAAAACCGGGATTGTTCCAGGTGCGTTCGTCGTGGCCGTAAGCAGTGTAAAACACGCGGCCTTTGCCGTATTCCTTCACCCAGGTCCAGGGCTCGCGGTGGCTGCCTTCCACCCTTTCCATGAGCACGGTGCGGTCGTTGCTGAGGCGCGTGTGCACATATGTTTCGTCCCAGGTGGAAAATTCCTGCAGGCCTTTCGTCACCTGGTGCTCCTTATTAATGATCTCAGCGGTGAACGTGCCCGTGTCGTGCTTTTCGAACTGGCCGCCCACCATATCGATATAAGCGGGGGAATTGCGGAAACAATAGCTGGCGCAATGCAGGGGAATGAAACCTTTGCCGGACTTCACAAAGTCCACCAGCGCGGTTTCCTGTTCCGCGGTAATGGAATCATGGTTGGCATAGATCATCAGCGCATCGAACTGCTCCAGGTTCTTTTTGTTCAGCGAAGCAGGATCGTCCGTATAGGTAAAATGAATGCCTTCCGTAGCCAGCGCAGAGGCCAGCATCGGCATATACCTCTCGGAATGATGATGCTCGCTGGCATGCCCGAGAAAAAGCACTTCGATGTTGCCGCTGCGCGGCTCCGGGCGGCATGATGCCACCAATACAACAAGGAACAGGTAAACGTGGAAGCGGATATTCATGTGTTTTTAAATTCTAGTCCGAATTTCGAAATAAATAAAAACAACCCTTTCCTGAATCTTATCGGGTTTTGACTGTATTTTGTCATACTTTTAAGATAAAATACCTTGTTTATGACAAATAAAGGGTAAAATATGAGGGCAGCACTACAAAAATCGCGTATTTCGCCGGACAGGGCTTTTGAAGTAAAATATCTCAGGGCCCCGCATTTCGATCCCAACTGGCACTTCCATTCCGAATACCAGCTGTTCGTGGTATTACGCGGCACAGGCACGCGTTTCATCGGGGATCATGTAACGCCGTTCACGCAGGGCGACCTGGTGTTCACCGGCCCTAACCTGCCGCATCTCTGGCAGAGCGGGCATGAATATTTTGAAGGGAAAAAGAACATCTGGACGGAAGGGATCGTGGTGTATTTCCATGAAGATTTCCTTGGCCATGAATTCCTGCAAAAAAAAGAAGCTTACCGGCTGCGGCAATTGTTCAGCCGCGCGCAGCAGGGCATCCGTTTCGTAGGGGCCACGCAGGAAAAGGCAGAGAAGCTGATGAAAGAGCTCCTGAAAGCGAAGGATTTCGACAGCATCCTTTCCCTCCTGCAGCTGCTGAACTTCCTGGCCTCCTCGCAGGAATACAAGCTGCTGAGCAGCGCCGGGTACACCAACCTGCTGAAAGCTTCCGATACAGAGCGCATGAATAAAGTGCATGCATACGTGATGAAAAATTTCCGTGAAAAGATCTCGCTGGACGAAGTGGCGGAGATCGCGAATATGACGCCTTCCTCCTTCAGCCGCTATTTTAAGACCCATGCCAACAAAACCTTTTCCGATTTCCTTTCAGAGATCAGGATCGGCCATGCCTGCAAGCTGCTGCTGGAAAAAGAAACGGATATCGCGGAGATATGTTATGAAAGCGGTTTCCAGACCTTATCGAATTTCAACCGGCAGTTCAAAAGCGTAACGGCCTACAACCCGCTGGCCTACCGCAAGAAGTATGCGGATGCAGGATACCACCCCTGATATTATCCAAAAGCCGTCATTGCGAGGAGGAGCAGGGGGCTGGAGACACGACGAAGCAATTTCCTCGTATCATTGGAGTATATCAATCCAGCGAAGGAGATTGCTTCGTCGCCCCACCCACTTGGCGCTGCTCCTCCTCGCAATGACGACTTTTG
>CBFHAF010000835.1:0-1961 GCA_965653435.1 uncultured Chitinophaga sp. | reverse complement strand
CAGGCATGACAATCCCCATTGTGAATCATATTATTTTGCAATCGGTTGCATTCCGGCGTAAAGGCAATATTAATTTATCATGTACCGGTGCAGAATTATTACCGGACATTCGTACTTTACACTGTTATAGCATGAGCAACAATACATTATCCTGATTTTTTTTATTTTAATTACCCTGAGTTATGACCACTTTTGAAGAACAATTAGACCATCTTTTCCTAACAGAAGACGCCATCCCGGCGGAATTTAAACTGCCGGCCGAAATCCACCAGCGCGAATACCTTTCAGACGGGGAAATGAAACCCTGGACCGGCGATGTGCACACCGTATTATCTCCCATCTGCATTAAGACCCCCAATGGCCTCGAACGCAAAGTGATCGGTTCGTACCCGCTCTGCGGCGAAGAGGAAGCCATGGCCTCACTCGATGCCGCCATCCGCGCATACCGCGACGGGCGCGGGGAATGGCCTACCATGTCTGTTGCCGAACGTATCGCCTGCGTGGAGAAGTTCACCGGCAAAATGATCGGAAAAAAACAGGAAGTGGTGCAGCTTATCATGTGGGAGATCGGGAAGTCTTATGCAGATTCCGTAAAAGAATTCGACCGCACGGTGGAATACATCAACGCAACGATCGATGCTTTGAAGGACCTGGACCGCAAATCGTCCGGCTTCGCCATAGAGCAGGGCATCATCGGGCAGATCAGGCGCAGCCCGCTGGGTGTGGTGCTGTGCATGGGCCCGTTCAACTATCCGCTGAACGAAACCTTTACCACGCTCATCCCTGCGCTCATCATGGGCAACACGCTGCTGTTCAAACCTCCGAAACACGGTACTTTATTGCATTATCCGCTGCTGGAAGCTTTCCGCGATTGTTTCCCTAAAGGCGTGGTGAATACCATTTACGGCCGCGGCAACGTGATCATCGCCCCGCTCATGGAAAGCGGCAAGATCAATGTGCTTACGCTCATCGGGTCCAGCAAGGTGGCCAACCAGCTGAAAAAAATGCACCCAAAGGTGAACCGCCTCCGCGCCATCCTCGGGCTTGATGCGAAGAACGCCGCAATCATTACCGATAAGGCAGACATAGACCTTGCGGTGAAAGAATGCGTGCTCGGCTCGCTGTCTTTCAACGGGCAGCGCTGCACTGCCATCAAGATAATTTTCGTGCACAGCTCCGTGGCGGATGCTTTCCTTGAAAAAATGAGCGCCGCCGTGGGCAAGCTGAAATTCGGCATGCCCTGGGAGAAGGACGTATTCCTTACACCCCTGCCAGAGCCCCATAAACCGGGTTATTTGCAAAGCTGCGTGTCCGATGCGGTAGCACATGGGGCAAAGGTGATCAACGCGCATGGCGGGGCTGCAAATGCCTCTTTTGTGTATCCTGCCATCGTGTATCCTGTGAACGAACAAATGAAGCTCTACCGCGAAGAACAATTCGGCCCTGTGATCCCCGTGATCCCGTTCGACAGCATCGAAACGCCGATCAATTATCTCATCGAAGCGGATCATGGCCAGCAGGTGGCCCTGTTCTCCAACGATGCGGAAGAGCTGGCTTCGCTGATAGACCCGCTGGTGAACCAGGTGAGCCGCGTGAATATCAACTGCCAGTGCCAGCGCGGGCCGGACATTTTCCCCTTTACGGGCAGGAAAGATTCCGCCGAAGCAACACTGTCTGTTTTTGATGCGTTGAGGGCGTTCAGTATCCGTTCGCTGGTGGCTACCAAACAAACGGAAGAGAATAAAGCGCTGATCAATAAGATCGTCAGCGATCAGTCCTCGAACTTTCTTTCAACAAAGTATATATTTTGATAAATTGTAAAAGTGCTGGCCTGTTAAGATTTAGCAGGCCAGCACTTGCTTTTTTACTTTTTTTTTGATATTTACACCTTAGTGTGATGGAAATGTGTAAACAGAAAGTTAAATTTGGGTTAATTACTTTCCTTACCAATTTATCAACCT
>CBFHAF010000834.1:0-1977 GCA_965653435.1 uncultured Chitinophaga sp. | reverse complement strand
GTCAGCGCTTTTGCTTTAGCCATAAAAAACGGTTTAGATATGTTGTTTTGGTGTTGTTGTAAGCAGGGTATAAAAAATCCGGTCTTATTCCTTTTCAAGCCTGGTCAGCCGCCGGTCCAGCCGTACCAGGTATAACACGATAAAGACGAAAATGATCACGAGCAGGCCTACTACCACGTAAATCTTGTCGCTGCTGCGGAAAAATTCGTTGACCGGGCCGGTTTCGGTGTTCTGCTGCTGAACGGTTTCCGTTACTGCGCGCGCTGTGTCTTGTCCAAAAACGCTGGTAAGGGAAAACATAAAGCATGCGAAGAGGAGATAAGCAAGTCTTTTAGCCATGAAGGATATTTTTAAGCTCTAATCTTTTGTAGCGGTTCCGTAAAGTATAGATCCAGATGCCCAGCAGCGTCCAGCCGAGAAATGCGGGCCAGAGCACCATCCTGATGGTACCGGCAGTATCCTGCGAGCTGAATCCCGGGCTGCTGGCGCTTCCCGGGTGAAGGGACTCCACCATTCTCGGGATGATGTACGTCAGCGGGATCAGCAGGGCAAAGGCAAAAACGTTGAAGATGGCGGATACGCGGGCTCTTTTGTCCAGGTCGGTAAATGAGAGCCGCAGCACGAGGTAAGCCATGTAAATGGTGAGGGCGATGGCGGTGGTCATCTGCTTTGGGTCGCTCACAATGGTGCCTCCCCAGGTATAGGTGCTCCAGAGCATGCCGGTGGCGAAGCCCATGAGGCCGAACAGTACGCCTACGCTGCCTGCGCTGGAGGCCCTGATGTCCCTCCGGAGGTCGTTCGTGGACAGGTACCATACGGAATTTACGACGGAAATAGTGAGCAGGGTGTACATAGCCATCCACATCGGCAGATGAAAGAAGATGCCCCTGATTGCCTGCAGGTTATTGCCGATAGACGGCACTTTAACGCTGAAACCTCCGATGATGACATAGAGGAGGATGAGTACGCAGGCGATTTTCCACCAGTTTTTAGCCATTATTCAATTGAAATATGTGGGGGCAAACCTACACGATTTAACGCTAACGGCAAAGCAATTTGCCGATTTTGACGTTCGTGCAACAGGCTGCCCGATCGTTGAAAAACCTATACCACGGGAGGGTATTTGTTAAAATTTATTCTTTCCAGAGGAAAGGGAAAAGTATCAGCGCCAGGGCGATCACCAGCACGTCCATGCCCGCCAGCAACAGGAACATGCCTGCCAGGCCCGGCTGCACAACCGGAGCAAAGGCGCTCTGGGAGATATTGCTCAGCAGCATCAGGATGGGCATAATGAGCGGGAAACCCATGATGGCCATCAGCGCCGCATTCTGGCTGGCCTGGGCCGCGATGGCCGCCAGCATGGTAAACAGCAGGGAAAGGCTGATGCCTCCCAGCAATGCCACCCCCAGGAAATACAGGCCGTGGCTGAGCGGGTTGCCCAGGAAAAGAAGGCAGCACACCAGCGTCACCACACTGAAAACCAGCATCAGCAATACATTATAGATCAGCTTGGCCGCGATGAAATAACGCGGATGGACCAACGAATAGAAGTACAGCAGCCTGCCGCGGCTTTCCTGCATAAAGCTCTTCGCTACCGCATTTACGCATACAAACAGCTGCACCACCCAGAACATGGCGTTCCACATCTTGTCCTCCGGTTCCTTCACCATCAGGTTGATCACGAACACGGTGGAGAACACATAGAGCAGGATGCCGAACAGTGCGTGCCGCTGCCGCCATTCCAGCAGCAGGTCTTTTTTTACGAGCGCAACGATCTGCGATAAAGGACTTTTCACGGGAGCAAAGATAACTTTGCCCGGCGAAATTGAAATCCATTAACTTTAGGCCCTTTGATTCAACCAGCGAACTAACCGTATGAAGAAGATCGTAGTTGCCAACCGCGGGGAAATAGCCCTCCGCGTCATGCGTTCAGCCAGGGAAATGGGCATTGCCACCGTAGCCGTATATTCTGAAGCG
>CBFHAF010000833.1:0-1984 GCA_965653435.1 uncultured Chitinophaga sp. | reverse complement strand
TTCCCGCTTTTATTCACCACGCCGGCCGCGGCGCCGGAGGAACCGAGTTCCCAGATGTTCTCTTTCACATCGTATTTATCCTGGCAAAGGTTAATGAAGATCTGTTTGTAGTCCGGGTTGAGCGCGTGCAGGCCGGAATTCACCACCTTGCCGGTATACGCGATCACCTGTTCGTATTTGCTTTCGTCCCGCTGCGGGTAACCGGCCCAGTAGAGATATACCCTGGCCAGCATGGCCTGCACGGCAGTGAGCGTTACGACGTCGTTATATCCCGCTTTAGCCACGGTGAAGTCTTTCAGCAGCACTTCGGCTTCTTTCATGTCTTTTTCTATCTGCTCGTACACCTGCTTCTGCGGCGCCGCGGCCTGCGTTACTTCACTGATCTCGAGGGGAGCCAGCACCAGCGGCACATCGCCGTAGTTGCTGGTGAGGATGAAATAAAGGTACCCGCGCAGGAAAAGCGCCTGGCCTTTGATGATACCGCGTTTGGCTTCATCCATTTCAGGTTTGCCGATACTTTCCAGCAGGTAGTTGATGTTGTTGATGCCCAGGTAAGCATAGCGCCAGATGCTGGCGATATGCACGAGCGACGCGTCGTAGTTGTAGCGGAGGCCTCTCGCGTCGCCGTCTGCCGTGCGGTTGCTCATCGCTTCGTCGGTGGTGGATACGAAGTTGAAATGCATCACCTGGCCATACAGCTCCGCACGCATAAGGTCGCCGTAAACGCCGTTGAGCGCCTGGTTCAGCTGGGCTTCGGTGGTGTAATAATTATCGGGGGAATAGAAGTCAGTCTGTTTGGTTTCCAGGAACTTCTTGCAGGAACTGAGCCCTGCAATTGCCATGCAGGCAATGATACAAACGCGTTTGATAGAACCCCGCTGTTTATTTCCCGGTATATTAAATTTAAGGATGCTCATGTGTCGGAATTTAGAAGGTTACGTTTAAGCCCAGTACAAAGGAGAGCGAATGCGGATATACGGCGTAATCGAAACCTGGCGTAAGGTTGCCGTTCCTGCCGGATACTTCCGGGTCTTTACCGGAATAGTTCGTCCAGGTGTAAAGGTTCTGTGCAGATGCGTAAAGCCTGAAGTTGGAGATCTTTGCGCGGCGCAACAGTGAAGAAGGCACATTGTAGCCCAGCGACACCGTTCTCAGCTTCAGGTACGAACCGTCTTCCACTACGCGGGAAGAATATGCCGCATTGCCCATACCCCCTGCGCGGAACAGCGTATTGCTGGGATTCTCGGGCGTCCAGCGGTTGGCGTAGCTGGCAAACTGGTTCAGGTTAGGATTGTTCACGATGCCGCCTTCGAAAACGTAACGGTTGGCGTTGATGATGTCGTTGCCGTAAGACCATTGCAGCAGCACGTTCAGGTCAAAACTGCCATAGGTGAAATTGTTGCTGAAGCCGCCGGTATGTTTCGGCAGGCCGCTGCCGATGATGGTATAATCCTGGTTGTTCACCTGCAGGTCTCCGTTCAGGTCTTTATATTTAATATCTCCCGGGCGGATAGCGTTCCTGGCGGAACCGTTCGTCGTGATCTCGGGTTTGAGCAGGTAAGTACCGTTGGGCATCAGGTCGAAATCGGCATATTGGTACACGCCGTCGAACACCAGGCCGTACATCTCTCCCATCGGCCGGTCTACCACGGAAATGTAGGGGAACAGGCCGGAAAAGGTGGTGTTGAAGAAAGTGCCCGAGCCGGAAAGGATAGACGCCTGGCCTTCCGCGAGCGACAGTATTTTGTTCTGGTTGAAGCTGATATTGAAGTTGCTGTTCCAGCTGAATTTTTTGTTGCTGACGATCACGCCGTTGACGCTGAATTCAAGCCCTTTGTTCTCCAGCTTGCCCACGTTCTTGAAACCGGTGGAGTTGGCATTGCCAATGCCGAGCATATAAGGCAGCGCGGCATCCAGGAGCAGGTCTGAGGTGGTGCGTTTATAAGCGTCTACAGTGAGCCCGAGGCGGTCTTTGAAGAAGGAA
>CBFHAF010000832.1:0-1992 GCA_965653435.1 uncultured Chitinophaga sp. | reverse complement strand
AGACGTTACCGGCAAGGATATGCGCAAAGCCTCCAAGGGGTATAACATGGACTTCCTGAACGTTTCACTTGCCCTCGTCTCCGCCGTGATCATCGTGGCCTACATCATGTATACCATGGCCGAGGCCACCATGCGCCACTTCAATACCTACCGGCTTTATTACACAAGTATTTTTGTAATTGCCGGATTAATGCGATATTTGCAAATAACCTACGTGGACAACGATACCGGTTCTCCCACAAAAATCCTATACAAAGACCGCTTTATTCAAATAACCATTCTCCTGTGGATCCTGAGCTTTTATGTGATCATTTATTTACCGACGAATAAAAGTTTTTTTGAATAATGCGAAAACAATTATCAAACTGGGGCAATTATCCCGCACTGGACTGCGACGAAGCGGCTTTCTCCGTGGAGGAACAGCTGCAGCAGTACGTGGATACCCATGAACATATCATCGCACGGGGCAACGGCCGCTGTTATGGCGACGCATCCCTTGGCGAGCACAGTATTTCCACCCTCCGGTACGATAAAGTACTGGCGTTCGACGAAGCTGCCGGCATATTTGAATGCCAGAGCGGCATCACGCTGGACCAGGTGCTGGAAATCACCGTGCCGAAAGGCTGGTTCCTCCCCGTTACCCCCGGCACCAAGTTCATTACCATCGGCGGCGCCGTAGCTTCCGACGTGCATGGCAAGAACCATCACGCCGAAGGCAGCTTTTCCAATCACATCATCAGCATGCAGGTGTTGACCGGCAAAGGGCTTCTCTCCTGCTCCGCACAGCAGGAAAGCGACCTCTTTTGGGCTACCTGCGGCGGCATGGGCCTTACCGGCGTTATCACCACGGTGAAGTTCAGGCTGAAGAAGATCGAAACCGCCTATATCAAACAGAAGCAGATCAAAGCCAGGAACCTGGACGAGATCATCCGCCTGTTCGACGAGCATAAACATTATACATACAGCATGGCCTGGATAGACTGTCTCCAGAAAGGCGACAGCTTCGGCCGCAGCATCCTCATCGTGGGCGAACATGCCACCGGAAACGAGCTGAATGCCAAACAACGCCAGGCCCCGCTCACGCTGCCCGGAAAGCTCAAACTCACCGTACCGTTCAACCTTCCCGGGTTCGTGCTGAACAACTTTACCGTAAAAGCCTTCAACGCACTGTATTACGCCAAGAACACCAAAAAAGTGATCTCGAACGTAGTGCCCTACGAGCCCTTCTTTTACCCGCTGGACGCCATCCACCACTGGAACCGCGGTTACGGGAAAGACGGTTTCGTGCAGTACCAGTTCGTGCTGCCGCTGGAGCATAAGGACGGGCTGGCCGCCATCCTCCGCCGCATCAGCGAAAAAGGCTGGGGCTCCTTCCTTGCCGTGCTTAAAGTGTTCGGCCGGCAGGACGACCTGATCTCTTTCCCCATGGAAGGCTATACCCTGGCGCTGGACTTCCCCGTGCGCAAAGGCCTGTTCCCCTTCCTGGACGAGCTGGACGCACTGGTGCTGGAATACGGCGGACGCCTGTACCTGAGTAAAGACGCACGGATGCAGCAGGATGTGTTCTGGAAAAGTTACCCCAATGCCCGTAAGTTCGAAAGCATTGTGCAGGCTTACAATCCCGGCGGGAAATTCCGCTCCGTCCAGAGCGACCGCCTGCAATTCAATTACGGCAACTCATAAACATCACACCGTTAATACGTAAGTCATAATATGCCTACTGTACTGATTTTGGGCGCAGGTTCCGACATGGCCGTGGCCATCGCACGCAAATACGCCTCCGCCGGTTACACCCTGCAGCTGGCAGCCCGCAACCCCGCGCAGCTGCACGCCCTGGAACAGGATCTGAAGATCCGCCACCAGGTTGCTGCTACATCCCATGCCTTCAACGCGCTTGAGTACGATTCGCACCTTTCCTTCTACCAGTCGCTCCCCGCACAGCCCGACATCGTGATCTGCGTATTCGGCTACCTGGGCGACCAGGAAAAAGGC
>CBFHAF010000831.1:0-2000 GCA_965653435.1 uncultured Chitinophaga sp. | reverse complement strand
ATCGGCGCCGTAGGCAATCCCGAGTTCAGGCTCCTCAGCGACTTCGCCAAACAAAAAGAGATCAACTTCGTATCCGCCACCTACCCCAGCGATGGCGGCGTTACCGAAAATCCTTTCCTGCTCATTGCCAACAGCACCCTCCGCGCGCACCTGGAAGCCGTGCACGACTATGCGCAGAGAGGTTTTGCCAATAAGAACATCCTTATCCTCCGCAGGAACACCACCTTCGAAGCAGGCATGGCCGGCAATATCAAAGCGGCGTACGAGAAAATGGCTTACGACAAAAAGGCACGGGTGCGTGAGTTGATATGGAGCGACGCCACCACCGAAGGAGAGCTGAGCCAGCTGCTCCTCACGGACCGCCCGAACCTGATCATCATTACCGCGCTGGACGAAGCGGGCGCCAAAAGCATTCTCCGCAAGCTCGCCCCGCAGAAAGCCACTTACCCCATGCAGGTGTTCGGCATGCCCACCTGGGACGCGATGAGGTTCAAAGAGCCTGAATTCAGCGGTATTACCATGTATTATTCCACGCCTTACTACAACGACAAAACTGATATCTACAGCAAATACGTGAACGACCAGTTCAGGAAGATCTATAAAGCCCGCCCGTCGGACATGGCGTTCAAAGGATTTGAGCTCACCTGGTACTTCGTGAACCTGCTCCACCAGGACGGGCTGTATTTCAACAAGGACATGAACAAGCCCGCCAACCGCGTGTTCACCACCTTCAATTTCCAGCCGGTGTACCTGAAAGACGGAGAAGCCATACCCGATTATTTCGAGAATAAAAATATATACATCATCCAGAAGGGCGACAGCGCCGATTTCCGGATGAATACAGCATTATAAGGCTGGCATACAGCTGCAGGAAAGGGGATTGCCGGCAACGGTCATCCCCTTTTTGTCTTAAATTCGGTTATACATGCAACCCGTACTCACATTTACAGACAGCGGCATTTACTGCCCCGCAGGGGATTTTTACATAGATCCCTGGAAACCCGTGAACCGTGCGGTGATCACTCACGCCCACGCGGATCATGCGCGGCCTGATAACCGGGCATATCTCTGCGTGAAAGATTCCGTTCCCCTCCTGCAGCTGCGTTTGGGCCAGGACATCTCTGTGCAGGGGCTGGGCTGGAACGAAACCCTGCAGATGAACAGGGCCTCCGTCTCCTTCCATCCCGCGGGCCACATGATCGGTTCCGCGCAGGTGAAAGTGACCGTTGGCGGGCAAACCTGGGTAGTAAGCGGGGACTATAAGACCGAGAACGACGGTATCTCCGGCCAGTTCGAGCCCGTACGCTGCCATGTTTTTATTACCGAAAGCACCTTCGGCCTGCCGGTCTACCACTGGCGGCCGCAGGCAGCCCTGTTCAGCGATATGGAAGATTGGGTGAAGGCAAACGAACAGGCCGGGAAGAACAGCATTCTGCTGGGATACAGCCTGGGCAAGGCACAGCGGCTGCTGTATAACCTGCAGCACACCGGCAGGCATTTCCTCGTGCACGGCGCCATTTACAATGCGCATGAGGTTCTGCGGAACGCAGGCTGGAACCTGCCGCCGGTGGGGCTGATCACGCAGGAAACACCGAAAGACCGTTTTAAGAACAGCATTATCATTGCACCGCCATCCACTGCAGACAGCACGTGGATGCGGCGTTTCGCGCCTTATTCCCTCGGCGTATGCAGCGGCTGGATGCAGGTGCGCGGCAATGCCAGGAGAATGAACGCCGATGCGGGCTTCGCGATATCCGACCATGCGGACTGGCAGGGCCTGCTGGCCAGCATCCGGCAAACGGGGGCTGAAAAAGTATTCGTCACCCATGGGTTCAGCAGCGTGCTCGCACGTTACCTGCAGGAAAACGGCATACCGGCCGAAGAAGTGAAAACCGCCTTCGGCGGGGAAGAAGAAATTGCCGTGCAAGCACCGGCATAAAAGAAGAAGAACATGCACCACTTCTCTCAACTCATATCCACACTGGCGGGCAGCACCAAAA
>CBFHAF010000830.1:0-2001 GCA_965653435.1 uncultured Chitinophaga sp. | reverse complement strand
CGGAATTTTGCGTACTTCCCGGCGTGGGCGGAAAAATTATCTTTCATGGGGGAGGTTTATACTGCAAAAGTAGGCATTATCCGCATGCCGCCCGCCGCTCCCCGGATAACGGCAAAGCCTGCACTGGCGGCGCACCGGTGCAGGCTTTGTGTTCTGGTTACTGGTCTATCTTCTGGATCTGGATCAGGTTGCCGCAGGTGTCTTCGAGTGTGGCGTACCTGAATGGCCCTTCCTGTTTGGGCTCTCCGCGGAACACGACGCCCAGGTCTTTCAGGCGTTTGTATTCTGCGTCCACATCATCCACCCCGAAAGCGGTGAGCGGAATACCCCGGCTGTACAGCTCTTTCTGCCAGGTAACGGCGAAATCGAACCCCAGCGGCTCCAGCGCCAGCTCCACGCCATCGGGCGCGTCGGGGCTTACCAGGGTGATCCAGCGGGCGCCGCCCGCGGGGAAATCGGTCTTTTTGATGAATCCAAGTACGTTCGTGTAAAACTGTAGTGCCTTCTCCTGGTCAGGCACCAGCACGCTGGTAACTACTATTTTCATGTTTTTTCCGTTTTAAGATCAATGCGCTGATCAGTGTGATAATAATTCCCATTGGCAATACCTCCACGTAGGTCATGAGCACCAGCCCGAAAGGCGTTTTGTACCATGCCCTATACATGGCCATTTGCGATTCAACCCCGGCCTTTCCTTCGGGCCCGGCCATCTTATGCAGGGATATTTCATATTTATCCAGGAAGTCCGGGATAAATACATAATATTCTACTATCCACACCAGTACGTACAGGCTGGAGGCCACCAGCGTTATCAGCAATCCCACTTTCATGGCTTTCAGGAAACTGATCTCACCGCCAAGGTATTTGTCACGGTAATTTTTGATCCCGACGAATACCATCGAAAAGGCAATGGCCATGAGGATAAACCCGAGCACCATGTTGCCCTGGAAATCCTGGTTGTTGTAACAGGCAATAGTGGAGCCCACCATCATGGTGGTGACGATCAACCCTGCGATCAGCCCGAAAATGAATACGACTTTTTTCATTGGTTGTAGGTTTTATGCTGCAAAAATGATTGAACGGAAGGACTTTTTCCTCATACTAAAGACTGATTTTGAGGAATTCAGACTAAAGTATGAAATCATCAAGGTATGATATTCAGCTTCTTAGCTTTATCGATAGCCTGCGTGCGCCGGCGCACGTCCATTTTTTCGAGCACTTTGGAGGAATGGGTCTTGATGGTGCTCAGGGACACATACAGCTTTGCGGCGATCTCCTGGTTGCTCAGCCCTTCGGCCATCAGTTGCAACACTTCCAGCTCGCGGCTGCTGAGCCCGGTCTTTTCCAGTTCTTTTTCGTTGAGGGTGAATTCAGGAGGGCGGGGGAGGTAGATCTCTTTTTCGACCACCACGGTATTTACTTTCGGGCGCGACAGCTTCAGCGCCAGCCAGATGCCCAGTGCGGTGAACAAAATGGCGACGCTCCCGATATAGAATTCGAGGGCGTAGCTGATCACGATGAACCGCAGTTCCAGCCAGCGGATGAGGAACAGCAGTATGGCCAGCAGAACGGTATATAAAATAGTGGATCTATGCTTGGTGAGCCATTTCCGCACGGGCATGCAAGTTTTGGTTTACCCCTTAAAATTAATATAATTTTCGGGGGAAGGGAGGCCCTTCCGTGCGGTTACGGCATCTTTACCAACTCCGCGGGTTGAAGCGGCCTGGGCGCGTTATTCCAGGTATCGTCGAAATAGACAATGTTGCTGAGGTCAGCCCCGGGAGATTCTTTCAGGCCGATCACGTGCTGCACGTCCCTGGACCTTACCATTTTAAGGCCCGAAAGCTGCGCTTTTTTCACATCGTCCAGCAAGATGGCGTAACGCCCGTCGCGCTGCCGGTAGCTGAAGGTGGAAGCTTTCACGGTGAGGCCGTCCACATGCCGGGCCCAGAGCCCGAAAGAAGGCTGTGATTTGAGGTTGCCCACATTAAATAGGCCAAC
>CBFHAF010000829.1:0-2018 GCA_965653435.1 uncultured Chitinophaga sp. | reverse complement strand
AGAACAATCTCAGCAGCGTGGTAGGCCCTTATAAGTTCTTCACGAAAGCCAATGCCTGGTACCGGAACCAGGGAAAACAAGAAGTGTTCCGCGTGCAGGTGGCGGGCGTTGCCGGCTCCACGGACCTCTACGGCGGGTTGTTCTCCATTAACCCGCATACGTATATCCAGTCCGTCAGGCAAACGGACCTGGTGATCATTCCCGCGCTGGCGCATGAGAACCTGGGGGAAGTGGTGGCGGCGAATAATGAAGCAGTGGACTGGATAAGGCGGCAATACAACAACGGGGCGGAAGTGGCCAGCATCTGCACGGGCGCCTTCCTGCTCGCTGCCACGGGTTTGCTGGAAGGAAAAAGCTGTTCCACGCACTGGAACGCCGCGGCTAAATTCAGTGAAATGTACCCCGGCGTAAACCTGCAAACGGACCGGCTGATCACTGACGAACAGGGCATTTATACGAACGGCGGCGCTTATTCTTTCCTGAACCTGATGCTGTACCTGGTGGAAAAATACTACGACAGGGCCACGGCGATATTCTGCGCCAAAGTGTTCCAGGTGGATATAGACCGCAACAGCCAAAGCCCCTTCACGATATTCAATGGGCAGAAAGATCATGACGACGAGATCGTGCTGCAGGCGCAAACATACCTGGAAAACCACCTCGATGCCAGGATCAACATGGACGAGCTGGCCGGCAGCCTGGCCGTAAGCCGCCGCAATTTCGACAGGCGGTTCATTAAAGCCACGGGCAATACCCCGGTGGAATACCAGCAGCGCGTGAAGGTCGAAATGGCCAAGAAAGCCCTGGAAACCGGCCGCAAAACAGTGAACGAAGTAATGTACGACACCGGCTACACGGACGTAAAAGCCTTCCGCGACCTTTTCCGCAAGATCACCGGCCTCTCGCCCCAGGAGTACCGCAACAAGTACAATAAGAACGCTGCAGGCATCTGTTGACAGTGCGCCCGCTTCTCCGTATCTTGACCTGTATCATTACAGAAAACCACGTTCATGCAACTATCCTTTCCCTGCCTGCGCATGCACGCCCTGTTGTGCATATGGCTCATTTCCACATTTGCCGCCTACGGGCAGTCGCCCGCTTTACCCAAAAACATTTCATATTTCGATGAAAAAGGCATTTCCCGGCAAACGCTGGAATATTACCTTAACCGCTCGGTGACCATGGCGGAGTTCCTCGTAGTGGACCCTTACTGCAACGACGGGGAATATCCTTTCAAGGCAGACGATGTGCGTTTGATCCGCAACATCGGCGCAAAATTTATTGGCAGGGCGGTCTACCGCTGGGGTAAAGAGCCGGCGCTGAACAACCCCGCTTTCTGGTCGGAGGCGCGCAAGCTGATCGATGAAGTACATGCCTTTGATCCGGAAGTGATCTTCCAGGCGGCTGTATTTGAAGCAGTGGGAGTGCAGGCCGGCCAGGTGCCCATTCCGGAATGGACCTTCAAAGCGCTGGGCCTGCCGGTGGAGCACCGCAATTTCAGGTACGACAGCATGCTGAACCTGAACGGGAAATTTGTGGACCACTGGGGCAAAGGCCGCAGCGTGCCCGACATTACGCGTACCGAAACGCAGCTCTGGCTGATGTTCCTTTCCGGCTCTTATATGAACCTCGGCTGCGAAGCCCTGCACATGGGACAGATAGCGCTCATAGGCATGGAAGACAAAGGCCTGCGCCACTGGGCGCAATTCCTGGCCAGGGTGCGGGCGTACGCCAAAGACCATACCCGCCGCCACTGGGTGCTGCTGGATGCGCATACGCCTTCAGGCGGGATGGTGGTGGACGGTAAAAGCCTGCTGGACTTCAACTCTTTTCCCCTCCGCATAAAACCGGTGGTGGAAAAACCGCAGGAAGCCGTTTTACAGGCAGGTTACCTTGATGCATTCTTCAACAGGAGCAAAGGCGGTATAACGCCCAGTGGCTGGGCCTGCGGGTCGCTTCCATACCTGGTGGAGTTCGACAATTTCGGTGTAAGCCGCAGCCCGGGCGTGGCCGATACC
>CBFHAF010000828.1:0-2022 GCA_965653435.1 uncultured Chitinophaga sp. | reverse complement strand
GAACATAAATATTTCATAGGCATTTTAATTCGCCATGTCCGTCATCTTCACCTGGGAGATGAACACTTCGTTGATGGTGGGCAGTATTTCCCTGAAAAAGTTCACCTGGATGCCATGGTGAATGAAATGGGATAAAATATCGTTCGTCTGGCTGAATTCGTTCAGCTTGACGGTATAAGCCTTGTCGTGGTTCTGAATGATAGTAAAATGATGGGTGGCCATCTGTGCGGGGTTGGGCTGTGTATCCAGCCCGATGCGGAAGAGGTGCTGCTTGAAATCCTGCTTGATCTGCTTCACCGGGCCGTCCAGTATCTTGCGGCCTTTGTTCACCAGTACGATATGGTCGCAGATCTCCTCCACCTGCTCCATGCGGTGGGTGGAAAATATAATGGTGGTGCCGTTCTTTGCCATTTCGAATATCTCGTCCTGAATCAGCTGTGAGTTGATCGGGTCCAGGCCGGAGAAAGGCTCGTCCAGTATCAGCAGCTTGGGGTGGTGCATGATGGTGGAAATGAACTGTACCTTCTGCTGCATGCCCTTGCTCAGCTCTTCGATCTTTTTATTGGACCAGGAGGTGATCTCGAATTTGTTGAACCAGTAATCGATCTTGTCCAGCGCTTCCTTTTTGCTCAGGCCTTTCAGCTGGGCGAGGTACAGGGCTTGTTCGCCTACTTTCATTTTTTTGTAAAGGCCGCGCTCTTCAGGCATGTAGCCGATATATTGGATATCATGGTGCGGGTCGAAGCGTTTGCCGTCGAAAAGTATCTCGCCGGCATCGGGATAGAATATGCCGGTGATCATCCGGAGCAGCGTGGTCTTACCCGCGCCGTTCGGCCCAAGCAGGCCGAAGATGCTGCCTTTCGGGATGGAGAAACTGATATCGTCCACAGCTTTGTGGGTGGCATAGTGCTTTTTGAGATGTTGCAGGTCCAGTACGTTCATAACTTTGATTGACGATGTTAAATTACAGGTTCTCCCGTATGGGGCCAAGGAATTTATATGGAATTTTCATAATAATACACGAACCGGCTGTTGCTATATACGAACGCCTGCGATGGCTTCAGCCACACGTTCCCCGTCCATCGCGGCAGACACGATGCCGCCTGCATAACCGGCGCCTTCGCCGCAGGGATAAAGGCCTTTCACCTGGGGATGCATGAGCGTGGCGTCTTCCCGCGGAATGCGCACCGGCGACGATGTGCGCGATTCTGTTGCCACCAGGATGGCGTCGTCTGTATAATATCCCCTGATCTTTTTGCCGAAGGCTTTGAAAGCTTCGCCAAGGCGGGTGTGTACGGCAGCGGGCAGCACTTCGCGCAGGTTCACGCTGTTCACGCCGGGAATGTAAGAGCAATCAGGCAAGGTGGCGGATACTTTTCCTTTTACAAAATCGGTCATGCGCTGGGCCGGGGCTACAAAACCGCCGCCACCCGCTTCGTAGGCGCCTTTCTCAACGGCTTGCTGGTAATACATGGCGGCGAGACTGCCCTCCTTCGCAAATGGCGCAAAATCCCCTTCATCCACCGTTACTACCATGCCTGAGTTAGCATAAGGGTTGTTGCGTTTGGAAGGGCTCCATCCGTTCACGACCAGCTCGCCCGCCGATGTGGCGGCGGGAGCGATAATGCCTCCCGGGCACATGCAGAAGGAGAATACGCCGCGGCCCTCCACCTGTTCCACCAGGCTGTAACTGGCGGGCGGCAGGTAATCGCCGCGGAGGCTGCAATGATATTGGGCGCTGTCTATAAGCGACTGCGGATGCTCCACGCGTACGCCCAGCGCGAAGGGCTTTGCTTCTATTAATATATGCTTATCACGCAGCAGGTGGAAAATATCGCGGGCGGAATGGCCGGTGGCGAGTATGACGTGCTTCGCATCCCAGGTTTCACCGCAGGCTGTTTTTACACCGGTGATGTGGCCGTCGTGCACGAGGAAGTCCGTCACTTTCTGTTCGAAGATCACTTCACCGCCGCTTTGGATGATCTGTTCGCGCATGGCGGTGATGATGTGGGGGAGCTTGTT
>CBFHAF010000827.1:0-2027 GCA_965653435.1 uncultured Chitinophaga sp. | reverse complement strand
TGAATAATGCCAACACATTCCTCCACCTGCGCGGCATTGATCACCAGCGGCGGCGCAAAACGGATCTTGTCGCCGTGGGTGGGCTTGGCCAGCAGGCCGTTCTCTTTCAGCGCCAGGCACAGTTCCCAGGCCGCGTCTTCATGCTCGTGCCTGATCTCGATCGCATTCAGCAGCCCTTTGCCGCGCACTATGCTGACGTGCGGGGAATTGAGCCCGCTAATGCCGCTGCGCAGCAGCTCGCCCATTTTCACGGCATTTTCGGCCATCCGTTCATTGCGCAGCACTTCCAGCGCCGCCATGGCCACTTTGCAGGCCAGGGGGTTGCCTCCGTAGGTGGAGCCATGCTCGCCCGGGTGGATGGTGAGCATGATATCATCGTCCGCCAGCACGGCCGAAACGGGCAGCATGCCGCCGGATAGGGCTTTGCCGAGGATCAGGACGTCCGGCCGCACCTGTTCATGGTCGCAGGCCAGCATCATGCCGGTGCGGGCGAGGCCGGTCTGGATCTCGTCCGCTATGAATAACACATTGGCGTCTGTACAATACTGGCGGGCTTTGGAGAGGTAACCTTCGTCGGGCACCTTTACCCCGGCTTCACCCTGGATGGGCTCCACCATAAAACCGGCCACGTTCGGGTCCTGCAGGGCCGCTTCCAGTGCGGGCAGGTTGTTGAAAGGGATCACTTCGTAACCCGGCATATAAGGGCCGAAAGCCTTGCGGGCCACGGGGTCGGTACTGAATGATACGACGTTCAGGGTACGGCCGTGGAAGTTCTCGGCACAAACGATGATCTTTGCTTTATTCTCCGGGATGCCTTTTACTACGTAACCCCAGCGGCGGCAGAGCTTCAGCGCCGTTTCCACGGCTTCCACGCCGGTGTTCATCGGAAGCACCTTGTCGTACCCGAAATAACGCGTGATATAGGCCGCAAATTCCGCTAAAAGCTGGCTGTGAAAAGCGCGGGAGGTAAGGGTGAGCTGCTGCGCCTGCTCTATCAGCGCACTGACAATCTTCGGATGGCAATGCCCCTGGTTTACAGCGGAATAGCCGGAAAGGAAATCGAAATACCGCTTGCCGTCCACATCCCACACAGAAACGCCTTCGCCGCGGTTGAGCACCACCGGCAGGGGGTGATAGTTGTGCGCGCCGAACTCTTCTTCCAGGGCCAGGTAATGCTGCGTCCGTTCACTGATCGTATAATTTGGTACCATTTGGTAAAGTTACTTATTCTTCAGCTGATTCACCAGCGTGATGTATTGCTCCATGGCCTCCTCTTTGGTTTTGCCTTTGAGGTTGTTCCAGGCGTCGTATTTGGCCTTGCCCACGAAGTCGAACATATTGGCGGGCGGCTCTATGTTGATGTCGCCCTCGGTGGCCTGTTTGTAGAGAGAGTAAAGTTGCAGGAGGATGTCGTTATCCGGTTTGGAATCCAGTGTTTTGCTGGCCGCCACGGCCTCTTCAAATAATTGTTGCAGTGCCATGTTCTGTTTTTGCTGTTAAAAGTAAAGAAATACCCCCAAAAGCCCTTATCCACACATAAAAGAAGAACAAAATTTAATACCTTTGCGCAAATAATGAGTTACGAATTGACAGCTGCGGATCACGAATGAAGGCCCATTGGGCCCGGGGGCTGCCGGTAGTCTTTGCTGAACGCCATTTTTTCATCATTCGTTATCCGTGACTGACGGTTCGTAATTGTTTTTTATATATGAAGAATATCCGGAATTTTTGCATTATCGCCCACATCGACCATGGTAAGAGTACCCTGGCGGACCGTTTACTGGAATTTACCAATACCATCTCCGACCGCGACATGCAGGCGCAGGTGCTGGACGATATGGACCTGGAAAGGGAAAAAGGGATCACCATCAAGAGCCACGCCATCCAGATGAGCTATAAGGCCAAAAATGGCGAGCAGTATATCTTTAACCTGATAGACACGCCGGGCCACGTGGACTTCTCCTACGAAGTGTCCCGCGCGCTGGCCGCCTGCGAAGGCGCCCTGCTGCTGGTAGACGCCGCCCAGG
>CBFHAF010000826.1:0-2032 GCA_965653435.1 uncultured Chitinophaga sp. | reverse complement strand
GTTTGATTTTCAATGCTAATTAAAGAATATAAATATGCCCGCAGGGGAGCTGATTCGCGCAGCCACGGGCAGGCTCCGGCCGCGGAATAGGTTGGTTTATAATACCACGGTTTCAAACCAGTACCTGAAAAAGTTAGTGATCTTTTCGTGTACTTCTGCGAGCTGGGCAGGTTTCTGTATAAATGAGCTGGCGCCTAAGGCATAACATTCGCGGGCTATTGTACCGTCTTTTGATCCGGATAATATGACCACGGGAATATGATTGTAACCGCTGCCTGCTTTCAGCTGTTTTAATATTTCCCGTCCATCCTGCGGCCTGGCGTAGAGATTCACCAGTATTAAGGCAGGGTAGGGCCGATTCGATTGCCTGCAGGCGTCCAGGTGGGCGAACAGCTCTTTGCTGTCCTGCACAAATTCAAGCTGCGCCAGGTAACGGTGCTCCTCGAATACGCTGCTGGTGATAAAACGGTCATCGGGGTCGTGCTCGAGCATGAGGATTACAGGAGAAGGGACGGAAGATGTCATATTCAAAATGTTTGTTTGCCCATCAGGTGAACCTGGTAACGCAGAACCTCGGGCAAAAACCTATTATACTGCCAATATACAATTCTTTTAAATTACCGGCCTGCCAGATGTGTGGCCAGGAAAGCAACCTGGTCAGCCACTACCTGTTCGAACGCACTCCCGTGATATAACTCGAAATGCCCGAACGGATATTCTTTGACTATGGCCATATCCGCTTCTGCGGCTTTCTCTTTCACGAAATCGGCCGATACTTCTACATCGTCCGCAGCCAGCGAGAAAAGTATGGGCGCTTTGATACGTTTCAATGTCCCGTTTTTATACCTGGGTGGGTTTAGCAGGAACCTTGCCGCCACTTTATTCTGCCAGGCGGGGCTTTTGGCAGCCACCCGTTTGAAGTTCTCCACCAGCGCCGGATCGGTAAAGAAAGCACGGCCGGGTTCGCCATATACGGAAAGATAATAGGGAGGCAGGCCAAGCGCTGCCCTGAGCTTGTCGTACGCAGCTGCCAGCAGCAACCTGACCGTTGTGACCGTTAGCAGCCATGCCGAAGCGCCCACCCGGTTCATTTTTGCTTTTATATTCCCGCCTTTTACGGCATCAAGTGCAGGCATCGTACAGACCAGCGCTTTTATCGAAGGCATGCCGGCGGCCACTTCCACGATATGGCTTCCTCCCAGCGAAGTGCCCCATAACGCGATCCTCTCAGGGTCCGTTCTTTCATGGTTTTTTGCAAACCCGATCGCATTCACCAGGTCTTCGCGTTGTTTCCCGATATCCACGATCTGCCGGGGAGTGCCCCCGCTTTCTCCAAGATGCCTGTAGTCGAATACCAGCACAGCTATCTTCGAGGCAACGAAGCGCCCGGCAAAATCGGGAAGTATCCAGTCCATCGTTCCCGAAAAACCGTTAGCCATTACAACACAGGGATACCTTTCATTACCTTCCGGTAAATACATATACCCGGCGCAGTGCTCCCCGCCGGAGTTGAATTGCACTTTCAGCTTAACAAAGTCGTTCATAATAAAGTATTACCAAATATAACTTTTATCGTTCAATGCCTGCGGCCCGGATGGCTGGCATAATCTCCCCCTTAAGTTGACAAATCATCACCCAGTTATTTAATTTATTCCGGCTGAAATTTGTTCCGACAAACAGGACACCGCTCATCTTTCCATTCATTTAAAAAGCCATCAGTATGTTAACAACAATTTTCGACGAATCAGTAAGAACTACGTTGATCAGCCGGATCAATTCGCTGGGTGAAAATAACCAGCGCCAGTGGGGGAAAATGAATATTTACCAGATGCTGGGCCATTCTATTTTCTGGAACCAATGGATCTTAGGGAAAACTGATTTCGTGACCAAACAATCATTTTTAGGGCTTATTTTTGGGAAGATGGCGCTCAGGGGCATGGTAAAGGATAACAGCCCGATGAAGAAGAATATGCCCGCCGGCAGCGGGTTTGTAGGCAGGGAAAAGGATGCCGGTATAGAAATCCAGAAGAAA
>CBFHAF010000825.1:0-2055 GCA_965653435.1 uncultured Chitinophaga sp. | reverse complement strand
TCGGCGGATACAACAATACCTCAGAAGACCAGTTCAAGATAGACGCCGGTTCCTTCAACCCCCTGCTGGGGCGCGGGTATGGCGAAATAGCCGCTGAAAGCCGCTCCCAGCATAAGAGCCAGGGCTTCGGCGTACCTTCTTCGCGCGGCACCGCCGTCGAATATTTTTCCACCATCAAAGGCTCCGAACCCAAAAAGGACCTCATGGAGGGCGTGCAGACCTCCTGGGACCGCGTGCCGGGCGGCGCGGCCATCGGCGAACAGACCGCCGCTGCCGCGCAGAGCTACGACATGAACAACCCTGCCGCAAGCGTACCAACGTTGCTGGCTATACGGTCTTCCATCATGGCATTGCCGGACGGCTACTGGAAAACGGTGAAGCTTAAAGAGACCGAACAGCTTATCCTCGCCTGCGCCGGCATCTGGGCGGAAGCTTTTTCCACCTCGGCCGAAGTAGTGCCCGGCAACCCGATGGGCTGCAACCTGCAGGTGATCAACCGCAGCAACACGCCCGTACGCCTCCAAAAGGTGGTGGTCAATGGCGTGGAAGACGCGTCCGTTAAAAAGGACCTGATGAACAACGCCTTCCTGTCCATGGAAAAAGAAGTGACCGTGCCCGTGCAGACGCCCGTTTCGCAGCCATACTGGCTGCAGGACCCTCATCCGCAGGGCATGTACAGCATCCGCGACGAAGCGCTCATCGGCAACCCGGAAAACATCCCCTCGCTGACCGCAACATTCCATCTCGATTTCGGCACGGACAAAGGCGTACAGACCATCGCCGTAACCCGTCCCTTCATCTACAAATTCACCGACCCCGTAAAAGGAGAAGTGTTCCGCCCGCTGGTGATCGCGCCGCCGGTAGTAGCGCAGCTGGACAACCAGGTTTATATCTACACCCAGGCCGCCCCGCAAACCGTACCGGTAAAGATCAGGGCCATGAAAGAAAAAGTGAGCGGCAACGTAAAGCTTCAGTTGCCGGCCGGTTTCAAGGCAGACCAGGCTTCCGTTCCCTTCAGCCTCAACCGCAAAGGGGACGAAACCGAAGTGAATTTTACCGTTACCCCGCTGAAAGTGAACGGGCAGAACATTACCGATACCATGACCGTTGTGCTGTACGTTAACGGTACGGCCTATACGAACAGCATCACTACCATCGAATACGATCATATTCCCGCCATCAACATCTTCCCGCAGGCCAGCGCCAGGCTGGTGACCGTGAACCTGAAATACAACGGCCGCAGGCTGGGCTACATACCCGGGGCAGGTGATAAAGTGGCGGAATCGCTGCGGCAGGTAGGTTACAACGTAACCCTGCTGTCGGAAAAAGACATTATGAACGGCAGCCTGAAAGATTACGACGCCATCATTACAGGCGTACGCGCTTACAATACGCAGGACAGGCTCCGTTACTGGCAGCCCCGCCTGATGGAATACGTCAAAAATGGCGGCACGCTGGTGGTGCAGTACAATACCAACGGCGGCCTGGTGACTGACCAACTGGGGCCCTATCCGTTCAAGCTGTCCCGGAACAGGGTGACGAACGAAAATGCGCCGGTGAAGTTCCTTCGCCCGCAGGACAAGCTGTTCACCTATCCCAACGCCATTTCGGAAAAAGATTTCGAGGGCTGGGTGCAGGAGCGGGGCCTTTATTTCCCCTCTGACCTGAGCGGCGAATACCAGCAGCCTTTTGCAATGAACGATCCCGGTGAGAAGCCGATGGACGGTTCCACCATCGTGGCGGCGTACGGGCAGGGAAGGTACATCTATACCGGCCTTTCGTTCTTCCGCCAGTTGCCCGCGGGCGTGCCGGGGGCTTACAGGTTATTTGTAAACATGTTATCTAAATAACGGACAATGAGAAACGAAAGAGTGACGATATCAGCAGCTATGTGCATCATCATCGGCCTGGTGATCGGTTTCCTGATCAAACGGGTGCACATCGGTTTAATGATCGGCCTGGCGCTGGGCCTGCTGGGCGGAGGTCTATTATCCAAAAGATGAGGTGGCCGCGTGTCCCGGTTGTCGCAGCTGACCGTGCCTTCCATGCCGCAAT
>CBFHAF010000824.1:0-2060 GCA_965653435.1 uncultured Chitinophaga sp. | reverse complement strand
ACCTTTGCGCCGAAATAAGCAAAGTACTGATTTATCATGGCTGATCTATCGCAATTTGACCCCAATTCGCCCGGATTGCTGTCCAATAACATATTCGGACTGCCGTTCAGCGAAGAGGATGCGCGGCTGGTATTGCTGCCTGTGCCCTGGGAAGTGACGGTGTCCTATAACAACGGTACCGCCCGCGGCCCCGAGCAGATCTTCAAGGCCTCCCTGCAGGTGGATATTTATGATGCAGACGTGAAAGACGGCTGGAAACAGGGCTTTTTCATGCGGGAAAGCAACCGGCAGCTGCTGCTCAAAAGCGACTACCTCCGCAAAGAAGCCGAACTTTATCTCAAGTTCCTTTCCGAAGGCGGGGATATTTCGGACAACGAGTTCCTCCGCCGTTCCGTGGAAGATGTGAACCGCGGCACCGAAAAAATGAACGAATGGGTATATGCCCAAACCAAGGAGCTGCTGGAAAAAGGCAAGCTGGTGGGCCTTGTGGGAGGCGACCACAGCACGCCGCTGGGGTATTTCCGCTCCATTGGCGAACATAAAGGCGATTACGGCATTCTGCAGATCGATGCGCATGCCGATCTCCGCAACAGCTACGAAGGCTTCAAATATTCCCACGCTTCCATCATGTACAACGCGCTGGCGGAAGTACCGCAGATCACAAAGCTAGTACAGGTGGGCGTTCGCGACTACTGCGACGAGGAAGTGAATTATATCAGGAACAGCGAAGGCCGCGTCGTAACGTTCTTCGACCAGGAGATCAAAGAACGGCAATACGAAGGCGAAGCCTGGAAAAGCATCTGCGACAGCATCATCGATCATCTGCCGCAGCAGGTGTACATCAGCTTCGATATAGACGGGCTGGACCCGAAGCTCTGCCCACACACCGGCACCCCGGTAGCAGGCGGGCTGGAGGGGCCGCAGGTGTTCTATCTTTTCAAAAGGCTGCTGGAAAGCGGCCGCAGGCTGATCGGTTTCGACCTGAACGAAGTGAGCGCAGGGCATGATGAGTGGGACGCCAATGTGGGCGCCCGAATGTTATTCAAATTGTGTAACCTGATGGTGAAATAAGCATGTACAGATTCCGCATATTACATCCTAACGCCATGACGCGGCTGCGTTTGCAGCCGGTGATGCATGGCATGATAGGCATTCTTTTCCTGTTCAATGTGATTGGCGTTTACAAGATGGAGAACCCGAACTGGGTCATGGCCGCCCTGTTCATCGTGATGGGCTCCGCCAGCCTGCTGTTCCCCTTCATGCTGCGCCGCGTGCGGAAGATCACGGAAACGAATTCGGTGCTGCGGATGCTGCAGGCCTTCACCCTGCTCAGCGGATGCCTGTTCTTTTTATCGCATATGCAGCCGCTGATCGGCTTTACCATGTTGCTGGCAGGCCTGGGCGTGGCCTACATCGGGTACGCTGAATACCGGATACTGCAGCCCGCTTATATTTCGATGGATACCACCGGCATATCGCTCCCCACCGTGTTCGGCCAGCGCCGCCACGGTGAATTGCGGCCCACCGGCCAGCACGTTCACCGGTTGGAACGAGATGAAAAACGTAATTTTGCGGAACGACCTGCTCACGCTGGACTTTAAGAACAATAAAATATTACAGCTCGAAGTGCTGGATGAATTCGGCCCCGTGGAAGCAGCCGAGATGAATGCTTTCTTTCAATCAAGGATCAACTCATGAACGTATCGCCTTACATATTATATTCAGACGGGAAGGGAAATATTTTTGAAGACACTTCCCTTTACGTGACCGGCCGCAGCGGCTGGGACGCGCTGCCAATCCCTGACGACGAGTGGATAGAACTGCCCGAAGGCGGTAACCTCTACGAGCTGCCTGGCCGCCGCGGGATCGGGATAGACGTGGAGACCGGCGAAATGCGCCTTTGCGAGAAAGGATGGGCCGTTGCCGCTTTCATCCCCCCCGCCCACACCCGCTTTTAACTTTCCGCTTAAGAAAACCCGCCCCATTCTCCCACGCTCCCGCATTTATGCTACACTTCCGCCGGATGGCACGACGATAAATTCTATTTGCCCGCCGTCCCC
>CBFHAF010000823.1:0-2061 GCA_965653435.1 uncultured Chitinophaga sp. | reverse complement strand
GCTGGACAGGCAGTTCATGGCCGGGATGGCTTATAATTCCGGCATCCGGAAAATAGGCGCGGGTGTGCTGAGGGTGGGGCCCGGCGTGCCTTCCATGCAATGGGAGAACATCAGCCGCATACAACCTACGACCATTGTAGCTGTTCCTTCCTTCATCCTCAAGCTTATCGCGTTTGCGGAGGAACACGGCATAGACATCAACGCATCGTCCGTCAAAAAAGCGGTTTGCATCGGCGAGAACATCCGCAATACCGATTATACCTACAACGTACTGGGCAAAAAGATCACGGATAAATGGAACATCCGGCTCTTTTCCACTTATGCTTCCACCGAAATGCAGACCGCCTTCACGGAATGCAAAGCCGGCAGGGGAGGGCACCATCACCCCGAGCTGCTGATCGTGGAGCTGCTGGATGAAAACGACCAGCCCGTGCCTCCCGGCTCCCCCGGCGAAGTGACCATCACCACATTAGGCGTGGAGGCTATGCCCCTGCTGCGTTACAAAACCGGGGACATCTGCCAGTACGATACGACCCCCTGCAGCTGCGGCCGCCAGACGCTCCGCCTGTCGCCGGTGATAGGCCGCCGCAAGCAAATGATCAAATACAAAGGCACCACGCTGTACCCCCCCGCGCTCTACGACCTGCTGAGCGATATGGAAGAAGTGAAGGAATTTGTCGTGGAAGTGTTCTCCAACGAAATAGGCACAGACGAAATACTGCTGCATCTCAGTCCCGCAGAGGTGAACGAGGACGTGGACCGCAGGATCAAGTCGTACCTGCAGGCCAAGCTGAGGGTAATACCCCAGGTAAAGTACTGCTCCATGCAGGAAATACTCAAAATGCAGTTCCCCGAAGGCAGCCGCAAACCCGTAAAATTTCTGGATAACCGTTAAAGATCGAAGCTGGCAGCAGCTTTGGGATTATCGATCTTCGTGCTTTTCCGCTGGCCGTTTACGATAAGGTGGATCATATGCCCTTGCGTGTCATGTTCGGCGTAGAGCACGTCGTTTTGAATGTCGAGATGTTTGAAAGGGGCCATGGGTGTTACTTCCAGGAAACACCAGGCTGCGTCTTCTGATATCTGGTAGCCGAGGTACCGGAGCGGTAGTTTTTTACCGTCCGCGCTCAGCACGAAATGCTGGCGGAGATAACGCGCGATCATCGTGTCCACCACGGGGCGGTCTTTGGGTTTGATGATGTCCAGGCTCGTTTTATTGTATTTTTTAAGGGCGTTCTCCAGGTCGTCCGTAAAGATGCGGCAGCTCACTTCCAGCGATTTACGCGGCTGGTTGTACCTGATCTCCGTTACGCTCATATAAAAAGGATGCACTGCGCTCATCCATATGGGCAACAACCATTTGCATAATAATACTCCCATTTGCCACCAAAAGTTTTATTTTTAAACTTGTCTTGCTTATACTTACGAAGTTACACAAAAATCTACGCCATGGAGGAGTTCAGCTTGTATTTTGCAGAGGGCTGGAAACATATTGCGGATCTGGACGGTTACGATCATATTCTTTTTGTGATGGCGCTATGCGCTGTTTACCTGATGAAAGACTGGAAAAAGGTATTGATACTCGTTACCGCGTTCACGGTAGGGCATTCCATTACCCTGGCGCTCAGCGTGTTGAATATCATCCGGGTGCCTACGGCGCTCATTGAGTTCCTGATACCGGTTACCATCGTGATCACTGCGCTGGTGAACGTTGTCCGGCGGGATAAACCCGGCGCCGCGCTACAGCTGAATTATTTCCTGGCCCTGTTCTTCGGTCTCATACACGGGATGGGCTTTTCCAATTACCTGAAAAGCATGCTGGGGACTCAGACCAATGTCGTAAAACCTTTGCTGGCCTTCAACCTGGGGCTGGAATTCGGCCAGGTGCTGATCGTAGCCGTGATCCTGCTGCTGGCCCAGATCGTAGTGAACCTTACCAATATGGCGCGCCGGGACTGGATCATGTTCCTTTCCTCCGCCATCTTCGGCTCTGCTTTTATTATGAGCATAGAAAGACTCAGAGAATTAATGCATTAGAATATATGAATATGAGGAAGCAAC
>CBFHAF010000822.1:0-2062 GCA_965653435.1 uncultured Chitinophaga sp. | reverse complement strand
CAGCAAACCGGTAACGTCTACCAGCGTAGCCACAAAGGGTGCGGAAGAGCTGGCCGGGTCGGCGCCTGCACGTTTCAGTATCAGGGGCAGCATGGAGCCTGAAAGCGTGCCCCACAGCACTACGCCGATAAGGGAAACGCCCAGCGTAAGCCCGATCAGGATGGTATGGTCGCCGTAAGTATGGAAAAAAGAGTTCCAGACGAGGATACGGATAAATCCGATCAGCCCCAGCACGCTGCCCAGCATGATGCCGGACAGTATCTCCCGGCGCATCACCCGCCACCAGTCGCTGATGGTAAGCTCCCCGAGGGCCATGGCCTGTATGATCAGCGTGGAAGCCTGTGAGCCGCTGTTGCCCCCGCTGGAAATAATAAGCGGGATGAACAGGGCCAGCACCACGGCTTTGGCGATCTCATCCTCGAAGTAGGTCATAACGGAGGCCGTCAGCATTTCCCCGATAAACAATATCACCAGCCAGCCCACGCGCTTTTTGATGAGGCGCATCAGGGGCATGTCCAGGTATGGTTCGTCCAGCGCTTCGGTACCGCCGATCTTCTGGATGTCTTCGGTATGTTCTTCATTCGCGATCCAGAGGATGTCGTCTATCGTCACGATGCCCAGCATCACGCCGTTATCGTCCGTTACGGGCAGGGCCACACGGTTTTCGAGCCTGAACACCTGGATGGCCTCTTCCTGGTCGTCGTTTACCTGTAATGCCACAAAGCGGTCGTCCATGAGCGTTTGCACCACGGTATCCGGCTGCACGAGCAGGAACTCGCGGATCCGGAAGTCGTCCAGCAGCTTGCCGTGATCGTCGATGATATAGATCACGTCGATGGTCTCAGAATCGCGGCCGTACATACGGATGTGGCTCAGTACCTGCGATACGGTCCAGTGTGCTTTTGCGGCAATGTAATCCGGCGTCATGATACGCCCTACGCTGTTCTCCTTATAACCCAGCAGGGAAAGCGTCACCTTCCTTTCATCCGGTTCCAGCAGCTTGATGAGCTCCTGCACGGCCTGGCTGGGCAGCTCCTGGAGGAAAGAGGTACGGTCGTCCGGCGGCAGCTCGTTGAGCAGCTCGGCTATTTTAGGGGCGGGCAGGGCGCGGATGATGTCTTCCTGGGTGGGGAATTCCAATATCCTGAAAGCGGCGGCCGCGCGGCTGAGGGTAAGGTGATTGATGATCTCCACCGCGTCGTCGGGCAGTTCGTAGATGAGCTCGGCAATGTCCGTAATAAGCTGGTCGTCCAGGAAAGCTTTCAGCTCCCGGTGGTCCTGCTCCTTCATCAATTGTTCAAACCTTTCCAGTAATGCGGTGTTTTCCATAATCTCCTGACTCTTGGGCGAAAATAGGCAATTACAATATCTCCTGTACGTGCTTGCGGATATTGGCGCTGATAGTTTCCGTGGGAAGGTCGTTGGCGTCCTTGCCGAAAGGGTCTTCAATTTCTTCCGCGATCAGCTCAAGACTGGCCAGCACGTAGAAGATGAACACTACCATGGGCACCACGAGATAACCCAGGCCGAACACATATCCCATGGGCAGCGTCATCACGTAAAAAAAAATGAACTTCTTCAGGAACACGCTGTAGGAAAAAGGGATAGGGGTGTTCTTAATGCGTTCGCAGGCGCCGCAAATGTCCGTGAACGATTCCAGCTGTGCATTGATGGCGATCAGCTGCTCGCCGGAGATCACCTGCTGCCGGTACAGCTCGTTGGCTTTCTTTAATATCAGGGTGGCGATGTAATTCGGTATATGGATGCCTGTGGCCAGCTTCTTTTTGTCTTCCTCGCTTAAGCCTTCCATTTTGCCGGGATGGTGCTCGCCCCGCAGGTGGTCCTTCATCGCATAGGCATAGTTGGGGATCATGTTGCGGAAAAAAGCCACGGCGGGGTGGCCGGCCGGCAACATCGCCTGTATCTTGATGGCCAGGTTACGGCTGTTGTTCACCAGGAGGCCCCATTGCCTGCGGCCTTCCCACCAGCGGTCGTAAGCCGTATTGGTGCGGAATACGAGCAGCAGCGATATCACGAAGCCCAGCAGCCCGTGCATGCTGGT
>CBFHAF010000821.1:0-2067 GCA_965653435.1 uncultured Chitinophaga sp. | reverse complement strand
CAAGACGAGTAGTCGTTACAGGTTTAGGCGCGCTGACACCGCTCGGCAATTCCGTTGATGCCTTCTGGCAGGGATTGGCGAACGGTGTATCCGGCGCTGATTATATCAAGCAGTTTGATGCTTCCAAATTCAAAACCCGCTTTGCCTGCGAGCTGAAAGACTTCGATGCTTCCAATTACATGGACAAGAAGGACGCCCGCAAGATGGACCCATTCACACAAACAGCCGTGATCGCAGCCGACCAGGCTGTGGCAGATGCCAGGATCGACCGGAATTCTGTGGATGTGGACCGGGTGGGTGTTATCTGGGGCACAGGTGTTGGCGGGATGATCAACTTTACCAACGAGTTAAAGGAATTTCATGCAGGGGATGGTACTCCCCGGTTCAGTCCTTTCCTGATCACCCGCCTGATTCTGGATATAGCCGCAGGGCATATATCCATGCGTCATGGTTTCAGAGGCCCTAACTTTTCGGTAGTGTCGGCTTGCGCCTCCGCTACCAACGCCATCATAGAAGCCATGTATACAATCCGCTACGGTAAGGCGGACATGATCATTACCGGCGGATCGGAAAACATCATCAATGAGCCCTGCGTAGGCGGATTTAACGCTATGAAGGCATTGAGCGAGCGGAACGACGATCCGAAAACAGCTTCCAGGCCGTTCGACCTGGACCGCGACGGTTTTGTAATGGGCGAGGGCGCCGGCGCTTTGGTGCTGGAAAGCTACGAACATGCCATGGTCCGCGGCGCAAAGATCTACGTTGAGCTTGCCGGCGGCGGCGCTACAGCGGACGCACACCACATCACCGCACCCCACCCCGAGGGGCTGGGCGCGCTGAACGTGATGAAAGCAGCCCTGAAAGATGCCAACCTCCATGCGGAAGACATAGATTATATCAACGTTCACGGAACCTCTACCCCCCTTGGAGACATTGCGGAGGTAAAGGCCATTCAGCAAGTATTCGGTGAGGCTGCATACAAACTGAATATCAGCTCCACCAAATCCATGACCGGGCATCTGCTCGGAGCGGCTGGTGCTGTGGAGAGCATTACCATTATCAAGAGCATTTTGGAAGGCCTCGTGCCCCCCACCATCAACCACTTCACTGACGATCCCCAACTGGATGCCGGGTTGAATTTTACCTTTAACGTAGCACAAAAAAGACAAGTAAGAGCAGCCCTCAGCAATACCTTCGGGTTCGGCGGGCATAATGCTTCCGTTATTTTCAAAACATTTGTTCCTTGACTGTGTGAAAATACTTCCAGGTTTCTTATATAAGATCATCTACGGGAAAAGACGCCTGTACAAAGACCTTTTCAATTTACTCGGATTCCATCCGGGTAACCTGGCTTTGTACGAGGTCGCCCTTAGCCACCGTTCCAGCAAAGAGAAATTCCTCGAAAGCAACGAACGGCTGGAGTACCTCGGCGATGCCATCCTGGGAGCCATCATCGGCGATTACCTCTTCAAAAAATACCCCTACAAAACGGAAGGTTATCTCACCGAGATGCGTTCCAAGATCGTGAACCGCCAGCAGCTCAACGACATAGCCATCAAAATGGGCCTGCGCAAACTCACCATCTACGACAAATACAACTCCTTCCTCAAGATCAGCCAGATATTCGGCAATACCCTGGAAGCCCTCGTGGGCGCCGTTTACCTGGACCGCGGTTACAACCAGACCAAACAGTTCGTCCACAAACGCATCCTTGTTCCCTACATCGACCTGGAGGCGCTGGAAACCGTGGAAATGAACCACAAGAACAAGCTCTACGGCTGGGCCAACAAGAACGGCAAAACGCTGGAGTTTGAGCTCATCGAAGAACAAATGGACAATGGCCGCCGCATCTTCACCGTAGGCGCCATGCTCAACGGAGAGCTGATATGCACCGGCAAAGCCTTCAATAAAAAAGACGCCAGCCAGATCGCGGCCTCCCAGGCCATCGAACTGCTGGGCATCGGCGGGGATGATAAATAAGGAAAACCTCCGCCCGTATTCAAACAGCTTCAAATTCCCTTCAACATTCACGGATAGCTTTGATGTCTAGATCTTTGAAGATTTCAC
>CBFHAF010000820.1:0-2070 GCA_965653435.1 uncultured Chitinophaga sp. | reverse complement strand
TACGTCGGCTTTCGTTTCGATGGCGGTGAAGACCTGCTGTATGGGCGTGTTTTTATAATCCAGGGAGATGATGGTGTGTTCGTTCCCCTGCGCATGCCCCGGAGCGGCAAGGAGTACTTGCGCCGTTGCAATAATGGCACCGAGTATGAATGTGGTTGTCTGCATGATGAACTTTCCGCTCCCCTTTGGAAAGGCCGGGTGCGACAGCCTGTTAATACAAACTGTAATGATATTTGGCATATCTTGCAATTGGTTTTGAAATGTTTTAACTGAAATGTTCCGGACCATGCCCCTTCAATGCTGTCCAGGCGGGGAGGGGCTTTTCTTCCTTTTTGAGTGTGCTATGGCACGCTGTCTATATGCATGATATAACAGTTAGTTTAGTTGATAAAATGATTCATTCAGATGACCTGCCTAAGCATTAGACTAAAAACTTATTGGCAGTCACTAACCGGATTTGATTTTTTTTTATTTTTTTCCGGAAACGCGAAAAGGTTTATTTTTCGTTGCCGCTGAATATGCCTGCCGGCTCTTCCATTGTAAATTATGATCCCAATACATGAGAAAGTTCGGGAAAACCGGCGGATGCCGTTTTGCCTGCCCCGCATCCACGGAATGATCATCAGGGAAGGAGTAAGGTTATTTTAACTGTTTTACAGTTTCAGGCAGGGGGATTTGACTGTCAATGCATCTATTATTTCGGATTTGACCATAAAATGCTAACACCGTGCAGCAGGTAGAGGTGAATTACCATACAATACTGGAGCGGCTAAAAGCATCCGACCTGGATGCTTTCGATATCCTCTATACGCATACCCGCGAACGTTTGTTCGTATATGCGCTTTCGTTTCTAAAGGACGAGGCCGCGGCCCAGGACCTTGTACAGGACCTCTTCAGCGATTTCTGGGAAGGCAAGCTATTCCTGAACGTCCATTCCGGCCTGGTCAACTACCTTGTCCGCGCGGTTCACAACCGCTGCCTGGTGGCCCTGAAGAAGGAACAGAACCGGCAAAAGGTTAAGAAGCTGTTTGATTATACGGAGGGAAGCAAGGTGGTCCCCGGCGGTCACCTGGAAAACCAGGAGCTGCGCCGGGAAATAGAGGCTGCTATCGATAAGTTGCCGCCCATGCCGGCCAGGGTATTCCGGCTGCATTACATTGAAAAGCTGAGCTATGCGGAGATCGCCGGCATCCTGAACATTACCCCCGCCACGATCAGCAACCACATGACCCGGGCACTGAAGTCGTTACGGGAAAGCTTAAAAAAAATCTGACGACCGGTTAGTGACGAAGCTGCTGGAAATAGTCATTATAGTATGATGGACAAATTGACGGAAGAAGAAAGATTTTTGTTGGCAGGCAAGCTGACCGGCACGCTTACCCGGGAAGAAGAGGCCGCATTGGAGCATTTGTTCCTTTCCAACCCCCATGCCCGCCCGGCATATGAGGAGCTGGTCCGGTCACTGCCGGCTGAAGATGTGGCGACGTGGTTTGCCCGGCGAAAAGAAAACCCGGCCTGGCGAGATCTCACAACTGAATTCCGGAAGCAACAGCAGCCATTGGCGGCTGCCAGGCATATTCCCTTCTATCAAAAAAGATGGGCCGCAGCCGCTATGGTCACCGGCGTGTTGGCGGTCGCGGCCATATTCTGGCAACAACTCGGCAAAAACGGGAAGACGGACCTGGCCGGGACTCCTTCAAAGCCCGCTGTCGAATTAAAGCTGGCGAACGGCGAGGTCATCGATCTTTCCCGTGAAGAGGGGGTTATTGACGCCGGGGACGTTCAGCTCAACAATAATCGTAAGGTCCTGAGCTATGCGGTGGGCAATAACAGTCCGGTCCCTGCAGGTATGAACAGCCTTTCTGTGCCGGTAGGACTGGATTACCAGGTTAAATTGGCCGATGGGTCTGAGGTTTGGCTCAATTCCGCCACCCGCCTGGAATTCCCGCTTTCTTTCACGGACAGGACGCGGGAGGTCACCATCCATGGAGAGGCTTACCTGAAGATAACAAAAGACGCCGCCAAGCCGTTCATTGTGCACCTGCCGCATAGTACAGTGCAAGTGCTCGG
>CBFHAF010000819.1:0-2093 GCA_965653435.1 uncultured Chitinophaga sp. | reverse complement strand
ATGTCATCCGCATGGTTCTCAAGGCTGTTGATCTTTACGCAGGCATCGGTGATCACCCTCATGTTGCTCATGGTGCGCATTTCAGGAATAGCGCGGGCCAGCTCCTTAACACCCTGGTTGATAAGGTCCGCCAGCTTGCGGATGCTGTCGTTCATCTCGTTTACCTTGTAAATATCGATACGTTTGGCCGAGCCGTGGATGTAATCCGCCACGTCGTCCAGCGTGGAAGCCAGGTAGTGGATATCCTCCCGGTCGAATGGGGTGATGAAGTTCTGGCCCAATTCTACGAAAATACGATGGGTGTAGTCATCGTTCTTGTGCTCCAGCCGCTCGATCAGGTGCACTTTATCCTTTCTTACGGACATATCCTTCGTTTCTACCAGCTCAACAAGCACCTGGCCCATTTCTACCAGGTTAGCCGCCACGTCTTCAAAAAGTGAATAAAACACCCTGTCTTTCGGCATGAACAGTTTAACAATAGAATTAAAGCCTCCCATATTAGTTTGTTGTTAGTTGAAAAATTTGCCGCAAAATTAGCTTTTCTGTAAGTATAGGAGCGAAGAAATTTTGAGAATTAATGTTTTGGTAACACTGGATTAATATAAAAGTAATATAGCAATTTTTCCTTTGCAATAAGAAAAAGGAGATCCCGGTACCTTCAAACACATAATTAACAAATTTTATATTAAATAGTTTGATCAAATCCCCGGGTTTCTCCGAATAACCGAAAAATGTCAGACAAACGCCCATTAGATATAGTTGTCATCTCCGACGTACACCTCGGGATCTACGGCTGTCACGCAAAAGAGCTCGTTCAGTACCTGGACTCCATCGATCCCCGCATCCTGGTGCTCAACGGGGATATCATCGATATCTGGCAATTCAGCAAGCGTTATTTCCCGAAATCCCATACCAAAGTGATCCGCCGCATCCTTAAAATGATCGGCAAAGGCACCGAAGTGTATTATCTCACCGGCAACCACGACGAAGCCCTGCGCAAATATGCCGGTTTCGGCCTCAGCAATTTTGTGATAGACAATAAGCTCATCCTGGATGTGGACGGCAAAAAACACTGGTTTTTCCATGGAGACGTATACGATGTGACCATGAAAAACTCAAAATGGCTCGCCAAACTCGGCGGAAAGGGGTACGATATCCTCATTATACTCAACCGCCTGGTGAACCACCTGCTCGAAAAAATGGGCCGGGAAAAGATGTCTTTTTCCAAAAAAGTCAAAGAAAGCGTGAAACAGGCGGTGAAATTCATTTCCGACTTCGAGCAGACCGTGGCGGAGATCGCGGCAGACAAGCAGTTCGACGTGGTGTGCTGCGGCCATATCCACCAGCCGGAGATCAGGCAGATGAATTACAACGGGAAAGCCATCACTTACCTGAATTCGGGCGACTGGGTAGAAAGCCTTACATCCCTCGAATACCACCAGGGCGAATGGAAACTGTACCAGCACGCCGAAAAGAAAGCCCATCTCCCCGAAGAAGAAGAGGAAACCAGCCTGCCCGAATGGGCCGCGGTTGCTAAAGTGGTTACTTTCCCTGCCAGCTGACCGTACAATTAAGAACCAGGGAATTACATCTAAAATTAACCTTGCGGTAATATTTAATTAACCTTGCTAACGTAAGTTTGAGAAACCAGCTAGAATATTGATGAAGACGCTCAAGTTACATCCATTAATGACGATATCCTTATTACAGATGCAGATACAGCGGTTGCTCCATTGCAACGCGGCCGTGTATATCCACCATTCCCTGGCCAATGCATTTGATACCCTCCGCGAAGCGGGGCTGGAAGAGGATGTCATGGTGGAACACCCTATCGATGAAACCCTCAGCCTCCGGGAATTTGAAGAAGAACTGGAAGAAAAGTTCCATTTCACCCTCGAGCTGTGCAACCAGGACTCGAAACCATTCATGAATAAAAGCCTGCGGCTGTTCCAGATCACGCCTTGCAGCGGTAACGGGGCAGACCGGGCGCTCGACATATCCATCGAGCAACTCAGCAGGCAAAGTAAAGCCAGTTGAAACCCTATTTTGATTGAATAATTTACGTCCGGTTCACCGGCCCGTCCTACAACACC
>CBFHAF010000818.1:0-2099 GCA_965653435.1 uncultured Chitinophaga sp. | reverse complement strand
ATGCTTCCGCAGCTCCGTGATGATGGTGATATCTTCTTTCGTTCCCAGCTTGATCTTATAAATGGGCCAGGGGAATTCCTGCAATTTCTTCACCATGTTCTCCACCGTGTCTATGCCGATGGTGTAGTCGGTCATCGGGTTATGCGAGGGATCGAGGTTCCAGACTTCATAGAGTTTTTTCCCCTGCTGCTTGGCATACAGGTCGTGGGCGGCAAGGTCCAGCGCGCAAAGCGCGAACATATTGCCGGCGAGGCGCGGGTACATCGCCTCCCAGAAGGTTTCAGGCGTGTCCAGGCGATAAGCTTCAATAAAAGGCCGGTGTTCATTGATAGCGGCCATCAGGCCGGGAACGGTAATGTTGTAGTATGCATTATCAGCCGTTTCGCCCAGGCCGCTGAGCCCGTCCTGCTTCAGCTCCGCCACCAGCAGCGGCTGCACATTCTTGCTTTTTCTCGATATCGTAAACGTATGCCTGAATTTCAGTTCGAAGGGATACAGTGTCAGCTCCATAGATTAAATATACTGCGGGTTTATGGCATTTCCTACCCGGCGCCGGCCGGGTCAGATGCGAGAATATCTTTGCATATGTACAGGTATGGAATACAATCAACGCCCGCTTTCTTTCACCATAGCCCTGATCTTCCCGTTCAGCTGCTCCGCGGCGCAGAGCGCCTCGAGCGTAACAGGCATGCGGTACCGCCAGTACCAGGGCGAAATGGAGGGAACGTTAATGCGCTCTTCAGCAGGTGAACGGTGCGGCAGTGAACTGTCCAGCGAAAGCCAGTCCTGCAGCTGCAGGATGCACCACATGGCGGGCGCCTGGAGGTGAAGCCGGGCGATCTCCTCTTCCCTGCCGGGCGCGTATCCCCGCAAGGTGCTCATGTCGTGCGTGGAAGGCGTAACTACGGAAAGGTATGGCGCATGGGCAGGCATCTGGCCGGGCTGTTTGGGCATTGGCAATACTTCCAGGCTGAGGATGCCCAGCCGCTGCAGCACACCGGGCACGCAATGGGGCACCATGCCGAGGTCTTCGCCGCACACGAGCATGTCTGTAGCGGATTGCAGCACGGGCAGCTTGCGCAGCGCTTCTTTTTCCCACAGCTCATCGTGGCGGTGATAAAAGAAATGCGTGGAAAGTTCCTGCAATGCTTCCTGCACAGGCTGTTCCAGCGCGAGGAACGAATCCGTTCCCTGCATGCCGAAACGCGGGTGGAATTCTCCCGGGAACGGCTCCAGGAAAATAACATTGGCAATCAGATCGTACAGGCCCTGCCGGATAACCGGGTCTTCTTCCGTAATACCGGCCTGGTAACGGTAAGCATCCGCGAGGCGGTAATAACCGTTGCCAAGAGGTTCCAGGTAAATGGATTTTATTTTGACGGCGTCTTCACTGAAGATGCGGTACAGCACTGCGTCTGTGATATACGGCTCACAGAAACGTCCGCGGGCGAAGGGAACTCCCCAGTCAAACAATTCCTGTTCCGTAAAAGGTTTGGCGGGATGGAAATAGCCGAGTATGCCTTCTTTGGTATTCCGGGGAATTTGCCAGAGCCGGAAAAACCCCAGCACATGATCGATCCTGAAAGCGGAAAAATATTGCGCCATATGCCGCAGCCGCTTCTTCCACCAGTCATACCCGGTTGCTTCCATTTCAGGCCAGCTGTAAGCCGGGAAGCCCCAGTTCTGGCCTTTTGCAGCGAATTCGTCCGGCGGTGCGCCCGCCTGCACGCTGGTATCGAACAATGCCGGCATGGCGGATACGTCCGCGCTGTGCAGGTACATTCCCACGGGCAGATCGCCTTTTATGGCGACCCCTTTGCTGTGCGCATATGCCACAGCTTCGCAGAGCTGGAGATGCAAATGGTATTGCACGAAATAATAAAAGCCCGCATCCGCACGCCCATCGCGCCGGCAGCAGAAAGCAGCGTAAGGTTCAAGCCAGTGTTTATTTTCACGCACCCATAGTTTATATGCATCATCCGGCTGAAAGTTCTGATAGAAGGTTTGCAGCGCCTGCGTCTTGAATGTGACCGTTGCCATGTAATCCATATCGGGCAAGGCATTGAGCGTTGCCTGCATGGTTGCATACCCTTCTGCAA
>CBFHAF010000817.1:0-2102 GCA_965653435.1 uncultured Chitinophaga sp. | reverse complement strand
CTGGACCAGATACCGGCGGATGCTATCGCCAGTGTGGAAGTGGTGACCAATCCCTCAGCCAAATACGATGCGGAAGGGATGAGCGGCATCCTGAACATCGTGCTGAAAAAGAACCGCCGTGCGGGCATTAACGGCCTTATCCAGGCCGGCTATTCCACCACCAAAAGCTCCAACGCCGGGGTGGACCTGAACGTCCGCCAGGGTAAGATCAACGTGTTCCTCAACTATAACCTCAGGGACAGGCGTTCGCCCATGAAGCAGCACATGCTGCGCAAAAGCTGGGAGAACGGCGATACCACTTACCTGGACCAGTACCAGGACGGTGAATTCGGCCGCAGGTTCCAGAACGGGCGCATCGGCTTCGACTGGTTCATAGACAACCGCAATACCATCACCCTTTCCCAGGGCATTACCGGCGGCGATTTCAACAACCTGAACAGCCAGACCGTATACGACCTGGATGGGCAGAAGAACCGCCTCCGTTACGGCATCGGCAACAACGACAATAAGAACAGCTTCCGCAACTACACCACGCAGCTGGGTTACAAGCGCACTTTCGCCAAAGAAGGCCGCGAGCTGACGGCTGATTTCACTTATAACCGCGCCAACAACGACGGCAACAGCAACTATTCCCTGCAGTACTACGATATGAACGGCCAACCCAGCAATTCGCCTAACCAGCCGGAGCTGCGTTACGGCAATAACCTGGGCAATACCACCTACCTCACCGGGCAGGTGGATTTCGTGAACCCGATCAATGAAAAATCGAAGATAGAAGCGGGGCTGCGCACCAACAGCCGCACTTTCAATAATGTGCTGAACACCTACGGGAAAGATTTTGTGACGGGGGAATTCATGTACGACTCATCCCTGTCCAACAACTACCACTATACGGAACAGATCAATGCCGCATACCTGAGCTACACCGGCGGTTTTGGCAACTTCGGCTTCCAGACGGGGCTGCGGGCCGAGCAGTCCTTCTACAGCGGTGAAATGAGGAATGTGAAAGGCGCGAATTACGAGATCGATTACCCGATCGGGCTTTTCCCCAGCGTTTTCCTCACACAGAAGCTCAAAGGCGACCATGAGCTGCAACTGAATTACAGCCGCCGCATCCAGCGGCCCTGGTTCCGCGACCTGCTGCCGAACATCGAATACAACGCCAACTCAGGCCGCAGGGGCAATCCTGCGCTGAAACCCGAGTTCACGAACAGCTTCGAGCTGTCGTACCTCAAAGACTTTAACCGTAAAGTGAACGTGCTGGCTTCCGTTTATTTCCGCAATACGAACAACGCGATCACCGACTTTTCCATAGACACCACGCTGAACCTGGACGGCCAGGAACGCAAAGTAGTGCTCAGCTATCCCATCAATGCGAACGTGCAGAATTCCTACGGCGCGGAGCTAACCGTGCGCACACAGGTGACGAAGGCCTGGGATATCACCGCCAACGTGAACCTGCAGCAGACGAAGATCAGCGCGGAAGACCTGGATAATTCAGGCTTTACCTGGTTCGGTAAAGTGAACAGCAACACGAAGCTCCCCTGGAACCTGACCCTCCAGGTGACCGGCGAATACGAAGGCCGCCGCATTGAGCCGCAGGGCGAAGAAGCGCCGGAATACCAGGTAGACATGGCTATTAAAAGAATTTCTCCGTGGCCCTCGGCCTGAACGATATCTTTAATACAGACCGCGACCTCAGCTGGACCACCACCTCGTTCTCCGATTCAGAGCGTTACCGCAAACGCGTGAGCCGCGAGCTGCGCCTCAACGTAAGCTGGCGCTTCGGTAAAATGGACGCCAACCTTTTCAAGAAAAAGAAAGGCGGTGATGAAGGCGGAGGCAACGAAATGGGGGGAGACGGTTTTTAGATCATTGCATATTAAAATCAAATGCCAGGGGCCTAATCCCTGGCATTTTTCGTTAGATCGGTTCATTTTCCAGGCGCTCAATCCCTGGCCAGCTTCTTTTCCAGCTTGTCTATTTTTTCCTGCTGCCTGGCGGATTCTTTTTTGAGATCGATGATGTACAGCGTGAGTTCTTCAATTTTCTGCAGCAGCAGCTTGTCCATTTCGCCCACGTCCACACCCTCTTTCACCACT
>CBFHAF010000816.1:0-2109 GCA_965653435.1 uncultured Chitinophaga sp. | reverse complement strand
GAAAAAACTGGACGACTTTTCAGAAGCGGAAAGTATCGTACAGGACGTATTCGTAGACCTCTGGCAACGCCGGGAAACCCTGGAAGTGCGGCAGCAACTGGCAGGGTATCTTGTTGTGGCGGTAAGGTACCGCATCCTGAATTTCCTTGCCAGGCAACAGAAAGCCGAAACCTATCTCCGCGATACCGCCCGCAGCCTGTCGCCCGCAGACAGGTCCACTGAAGAATGGCTGGGATTCGAAGACCTGCGGGAATGGCTGGAAAAAATGGTAGCCCGCCTCCCGGAAAAATGCCGCCTTGCATACCGGCTCCACTGGGAAGGATATAGCCAGCGGGAAATTGCCCGTCATATGAAAGTTTCCGAAAAAACCGTTGAAACCCACATCAGCCGCGCCCTCAAGATACTCCGCAGCGGCCTGGGCCAGCTCATTTCCAGGATGCTGATGATGTTCTTCTGAAATCCCGGACATGGTTCCCGGCCCTCATTTCAATTTTTTTTTATTCCCGTTCAGGGAAAACCTCTTTTCAATTGACCTTGTATCAGAAACCCTTTGCTGATGCAAGATCATTCCACGAATGAGCGCTACCGTGAGCTCGCCCGAAAACAATTGCAGGGCACGATTTCTCCTGATGAAGCGGCTGAGCTGGCCGAATGGCTGGCCCATGACGACGGCCGGCAGCTGGAAGTACCTTCCCGCATAGCCGAAAGCCGCGGCGTGCATGAGAAACGGCTGCTCGGCGATATCGAGCAGCGCATCGGCTGGAAGCGGTCCGCACGCATCCGCACCCTCAGGCGCACTGCCGCCGCTGCCGCCCTTATACTCGCGGTTGCATCGGGCTGGTGGCTTTTAAAACCTTCTCCTTCCGCAACTCCTCCCGCTTCGGTAGCGGTAAATAAACATGACGGCTCACCGGGCGGCAACCGGGCCGTGCTCACGCTGGGCAACGGCCAGTGCATTGTGCTGGACAGCGCTGCGAACGGCACGCTCTTCAGCCAGGGCGGCATACAGGCAGTGAAGCTGGACAGCGGGGCGCTGGCCTACAACACGGGCGGAACGGGCCAGGAGATACAGATGCATACATTGACCACACCAGTGGGCGGGCAATTCAGGATCACCCTTTCCGACGGCACGGCCATCTGGCTCAATGCGGCCTCTTCCCTGAAATTCCCCTCGTCTTTCACAGGCGTTGAGCGCACCGTCGAAATTACCGGCGAGGCTTATTTTGAAGTTGCGAAGAATAAGGAAATGCCCTTCAAAGTATTGTTCAAAGGCAATTCCGTAGAAGTGCTGGGCACGCATTTTAATATCATGGCCTACCCCGATGAAGCCAAAAGCAAAGTTACCCTCCTGGAAGGGAGCGTGGCCGTCAGCAATCCTTCAGGGCGGCAGATGCTGAAGCCCGGCAGGCAGGCGCTGATAGGCAGCTCCATCACTACAGGCCCCGCCAACGTAGAAGAAGCGGTAGCCTGGAAAAACGGGTTATTCATTTTCGACAACGAGGATATTCACAGCATCATGCGCAAGCTGGCGCGTTGGTACGATGTAAAAACAGTGTATGCCGACGAGATGAAGGGCGTTACCTTCTCAGGTACCCTGTCACGCTACAGCCATGTATCCGGCGTGCTGGAGATGCTGGAAATGACGGAAAGCGTAGAATTTGAACTGCAGGGCGGCGCCATCAGGGTGTTCCGCTGATATTCCCACCAAAAGCCATATTGACTAACCATAACAGCCAAAATTGTTTGCCATGCAACGGTTCCACACAATGAAACTCCTGATCTACGGAAAGCTGACTTTCCTTTTATGCATTATCGCATTCATGCAGGTGCAGGCATCGGCATTTGCACAGCTGATCACATTAACGGTCAGGGATACTCCGGTTGAAGAAGTATTAAAAGAACAAAAAAAACAAAGCGGCTATAAGCTGCTGTACAACGATGCCCAGCTGGCCGCCGCCAGGCCGGTGAGCATTTCCGTGGAAAACGCCACGGTAAAGGAAGTGCTGGACCTCTGCTTCGCGGGCCAGCCATTGGATTACACGATCCGTGAAAACTCCGAAAGCGCGCGGCTGCTGGCGAGCCACCCGACGCTGACCGTGCTCAACATCT
>CBFHAF010000815.1:0-2114 GCA_965653435.1 uncultured Chitinophaga sp. | reverse complement strand
GCAGCTGGATCGCGGGGCAGCCGGTGCAGTTCACGGGGTTCAAGCTGTTTTACCGCAACGATGTAAACACAGGGGGGCGCCTGATGCAGCCCGAGGAAGTGCTGCAGCTTTTCCCGTCTCCCGTTTACATCCAATATCAATAGATTGAAATTTCTCCACTTTAATAAAACTATCGACATGAAAAAAGTATTGCTTGCCTTCGACGGCACCAACTATTCAAAAGGGGCGTTTGAATTTGCCCGCCGCCTGAACGAACAGGACCCTATCCTGCTTGTGGGCTCCTTCCTGCCGCAGATAGACATCTCATCGAGCTGGAGCTATGCCGTGGGAGGCGCCAGGCTGGTAACGCCGCTGGTGGAAGATTTTAATTCCGAGGAAATTGAAAATAACATTTCACGCTTTGAATCCGATTGCCGGCAGCACGGCATCGAATGCAGGGTGCACAAATTCCCCTACGACCTGGCCATTCCCGAGCTGAGGAAGGAATCCCGGTTTGCTGACCTGATGATCCTCGGCAGCGAATCCTTTTACCAGCAGCTGGGCTTCGAAACGCCGAATGAATACCTGCGGATGGTGGTGCAGGATGCGGAATGCCCGGTGATCGTTGCGCCGGAACATTTCCCCTTCCCGCAAAGCGTGGTGCTGGCCTACGACGGCAGTGAAGATTCCGTTTTTGCCATCAGGCAGTTCGCTTACCTCTTCCCTTATTTCGCCGACCTGGAAACGACGCTGGTATATGCAAGCGCCAAAAAGAACAAGGACCTTCCGGAGGAAGATTACATCCTTGAACTGGCTGCCCGGCATTTCCCAAGGCTTACCGTGAAAAAACTGGAAGACAGCGCTAAGCACTTCGGCGGCTGGCTGGCGGACATGCAGGCCCCGGTCATGGTCAGCGGCTCATACGGAAGATCGGATCTTTCCATGATGTTCCGGCGGAGTTTTTCCGCGGAGATCATCAACGAACACAAAGTTCCCCTGTTCATTGCCCACCGCTCATGAATATGATATGCTGCATCTTTTCCTGATATGGGCCATGCTGCAAACTCAACCGCCCGCAGGCAGGCAGCCGGTGCCGGTGCTGTGTTATCACAACATCACCGCGGCCGGTGCGCCTGCATCGTCCGCACTTTATATCAGCGGCAGCGAACTGCGCCGGCAAATGAAGGCGCTGGCGGACAGCGGGTATACCAGTATCCGGCCCGGAGACCTGTACAATTACCTGGTTGCGGGAAGCCCGCTGCCGAATAAACCCGTCCTGATCACGTTCGACGATTCGCACCTGGAGCATTTTTCCATTGCAGCGCCTGTACTGGAAGAGACGGGTTTCAGGGGAACATTTTTCGTGATGACCGTTACCATCGGCAAAAAAGGTTACCTGTCCGCCGGGCAGATCGCCGATCTGCACAAACGGGGGCATGCCATTGGCTGCCATACCTGGGACCATCCGCATATTTCAGGCGAACAGGAAATGCCCGATGCGGCGAAACAATTACGCTCGGCAAAAAGCACGCTGGAAAAGATCACGGGCGCGCCGGTCCGGAGCTTTGCATATCCGTTTGGCGCCTGGAACGAAGCAGTTGTGGCGCAGCTGCAGGAAAACGGCTTCCAGATCGCCTTTCAGCTCTCCGCGAAAAAGATGGGCAGGCTTCCCTGGTTTACCGTCAGGCGGATATTGGTGGACGGCAAATGGGACGGCGCCAGGCTCCAGGGAAAAATGAGGGAAGCTTTTCAACCCTAAAATACAGCGAATGGAAAACACGATGGAAACGATACCGGGCGCCATGCGCGCCATGGTATTGGAAGGGCCGGGCCGGCAACTGGCCTTGCGGGAATTGCCCGTGCCGCAACCGGCGGCAGGCCAGGTGCTGGTAAAGGTGACCGCCTGCGGCATTTGCAGGACCGATCTGCACATCATCGACGGAGAGCTCGGCGGAGCCAGGTTCCCGCTTATTCCCGGGCATGAGATCATCGGCCGCGTAGTGGCATCCGGCGGAGGGGCGGCCGGGCTGAAAACCGGGACGCTCGTGGGCATTCCCTGGCTGGCGCATACCTGCGGGGTTTGCCGGTATTGCCTCAGCGGGCGGGAGAACCTTTGTAGCCAGGCATTGTTTACC
>CBFHAF010000814.1:0-2121 GCA_965653435.1 uncultured Chitinophaga sp. | reverse complement strand
GGATTGTTGCTGCACACCATTTACCACCGGCCTAACGGCTGGGACTATACGCCAAAAGAAGGGCATGCCCCCTATGGAGAATCCTGCATGTGGGGCGACTACCACATACGCGAGCTGGCGCTCACCGTGCAGCGCCTCATCACCGGCGAACCTTATTACGCATTCTTTAATTGTGTGGCATGAACAGGCTTTGTGTGCATACCATCACTACCAAACCGCTGAGCATAGAACAGGCGGCGGAAGCGTATCCCAAAGCAGGCGTAAGCGGCATTACCGTATGGCGCGATGCGCTGGAAGGCCGCGATATCGCCGCCACCGGCCGTTTGCTGCGCGATGCGGGGCTGACCATCGTTTCCCTTTGCCGGGGCGGATTTTTCCCGCATACGGAAGCTTCCGGCAGGCAGGCGGCGATATCGGATAACCTTCGCGCCATCGACGAGGCGGCCGCTTTAGGTGCGCCCATGATCGTGCTGGTATGCGGCGCGGCGCCCGGCCAGCCGCTGGAAACATCGCGCCACCAGATCGCGGAGGGCATTGCGGCTATTGAACCTTATGCCAGAGCCGCGGGCATCAGGCTCGCCATAGAACCGCTGCACCCCATGTATGCGGATACCCGTTCGGCCATCAACACGCTCTCCCAGGCGAACGACCTGGCGGAACAGCTGGACTCGCCTTTTGTGGGCGTGGCGGTAGACGTGTATCACCTCTGGTGGGACCCTGCGCTGCAGCAGGAGATCGTCCGCTGCGGCAGCAACGGCAAGCTGTTCGCCTTCCATATCTGCGACTGGCGGGTGCCCACCCGCGATCTGCTGCTGGACCGCGCGCTCATGGGCGAAGGCTGCATCCCTGTAAAACAGATACGGGCCTGGGTGGAAGCAGCCGGTTTTAAAGGGTATCATGAAGTAGAAATATTTTCCAGTGAATACTGGGCGGGCGATCAGCTGGTTTTCCTTGAAAAAATAAAACAGGCATACATCCATCATTCCTGAAAACAATATCACATGGCTGAAACACAAAAGACCATTCACCGCATCGGCATCATCATGAACGGCGTTACCGGCAGGATGGGCACCAACCAGCACCTGCTGCGGTCCATCGTGCCTATCATACAGCAGGGCGGCGTAAAGCTCAGCGATACGGAATACATTCTCCCGGAGCCGCTGCTGGTGGGCCGGAACATGGCACGGCTGAAAGCCCTGGCGGAAAGAAGCGGCATTGAAGCTTACACTACAGACCTGGACGCTGCGCTGAAAGATGCGCGATACAGCATTTATTTCGATGCGCAAACCACCGGCATGCGCACGGAGAGCGTGCGTAAGGCCGTAGCCGCGGGCAAGCATATATATTGTGAAAAGCCCATCGCTCCGGGAACCGCCGCAGCCATGGAATTATACAGGCTTTGCGAAGCCGCCGGGCTGAAACACGGCGTGGTGCAGGATAAGCTATGGCTGCCCGGCCTGCTCCGCCTGAAACGGCTCATTCAGCAGGATTTCTTCGGGCGGATATTATCCGTGAAAGGGGAGTTCGGCTACTGGGTGTTCGAAGGCCATTCCATTCCCGCGCAGCGCCCCAGCTGGAACTACAGGAAGGAAGAAGAAGGCGGCATCATCCTGGATATGCTGTGCCACTGGCGTTATGTGCTGGACAACCTGTTCGGCGAAGTGAAGGCGGTATCCTGCCTTGGCGCCACGCACATACCCGAACGGATAAACGAAAAAGGGGAGCCATACGCCTGCACGGCAGACGATGCGGCCTATGCCACGTTTGAGCTGGAAGGAGGCGTCGTGGCGCACTTCAACTCGTCCTGGGCCACCCGCGTGCGCCGCGACGATCTGCTCACGCTGCAGGTGGACGGTACGCATGGCTCCGCAGTGGCCGGCCTGCGCGATTGTTACGTGCAGCATTACGGCCATACTCCCAAACCCGTATGGAACCCGGATGTGGAGCAGCCGATCCGGTTCTTCGAGGGCTGGGCGAAAGTGCCGGACCAGGAGGTGTACGACAACGCCTTCAAGGTGCAATGGGAATTATTCCTGCGCCACGTGGTAAAAAACGAACCCTTTCCCTGGAACCTGAAAGAGGGCGCCAAAGGGGTACAACTGGCGGAAAAAGGCCTGGAAA
>CBFHAF010000813.1:0-2133 GCA_965653435.1 uncultured Chitinophaga sp. | reverse complement strand
TGTGCAGCAACAATCCCTGGTGCGAAGCGTCCGTACTGAGATAAGGTTCCTGCAAGAGGGTTTCCAGGATGGTAAGGCCCGCCTGGAAGTATTGTTTACCCGCTTCGCCGCCGAGGTATTTGCCGAGGCGGACGAGGCCCTGTGCCGCGATGGCTGCGGCCGAGCTGTCTACCGGTTCGTGCGGGTTAAAAGGATCGGCGGGCCGGGAAAGGTAATCGCCCATCCCGGCGAGGCCGGGCGCCCCCGTGTCCCAATAAGGCACGCCATCCGTAGGCGTATGCCTGATATAGAAATCGCAGGTGGCCCTGGCCGCTTTTTCCATCCAGGGCAGGTGTTGTTTGGCTGAGGGTATGTTCACAAGGAATTCCAGTTCCTCTGCAAAACCGAGCATGGCCCAGGCCAGTCCGCGCGTCCAGGTGGTGAAACCGGAGAAGCCTTGCTGTGCATTGGGCGCGCGGAAATTCCCGTCGTTGGTGTTGAAGATGCATTCATGCGCCGTACGGCCTCTTTCATCGTAGGCGTCGCGGCCTTCGCCGTACCAGATGTTGTAGTTAGCGGTGGTTTTCATGTGCTGCAGCGCGCGTTCCAGCAGGCTGATGCGCACATCGTTCTCCCCTTGCAGAACGTGACCGAGCTGGTGGCTGATCATGAGGATGCGGCAGCTGCGCATGGTGTCCACAAACAGCGAATGCGGGCCGTTGAAGGAATAGATGTATCCCCCGCCGCCGGCCACCGGCGTAAAGCGGGTAGCCTGTACCGCGCCGGACACCTTCAGGGCGAGCTCATAGAAATTGATCTCCCATTCATTGGCCGGTATACGGTCTTCCCGGATAAGGCGCAGCAGGTTGCCGTAGGTGCTTACGTTATTAAAACCATGATCGTGCACGCCGGTGTGGCTGAGGTGCGGGGCCATGGACTGCACGGTGTTATGCCGCCCGATGTCGAGGAACTGGTCTTCGTCCGTAGCGTCGTATTGCAGGATAGCGGAGCCGTACTGGAAGCCCTGCGTCCATTCCGTCCAGCCGCGGGTGGTGTACCTGCCCTGGCGGGTGAATACGGGAGCGCCCTGCGTGGTGTTATAATGTTTTTCGATGTGCAGGATCTTTTGGGCGGAAAGTTGCCAGAACTGCTGAAGCCGGGCAGCCAGGTGCTGCGGCTGTAATGATCCGTTGATGTTTATCATGGGCCGGTGCTTTGGGTAACGCAGGAAAGGGCCGGCAATGCCGCTCCGTTTTCATACGTGGTGTTGGAAATATCTACAGCTCCTGATACCGGCTATTGTGGCCTTGCTGGTGAATGGTCATAACGTGAAATCCGAAACGTTCCGGCCGGTATTTATGCAAACGTTTACGCACATATTAAGATAATACAAATTCCGGAACTATTTCTGTTCCTCCTTTTCCTTTTGAGCCCTGATCGTTTTGAGGTGGCCTGTGGGGGTTTTGCCGTAGTGTTTGCCGAAGATGCGGGAGAAGTGCCCCTGGTCTGAAAAACCGGTCATATAGGCGATCTCCGAAAGCGAGTATTTATCTTCTTCCATCAGCTGCATGGCCTTCTCCATGCGCAGGCGGCGGATCTCTTCCCCGAAAGCGTGATGGTCCGGGTGTTTGGCAAGGCTGCCGGGGTCTATTTTCATCCTTTCGGCAAGACCGGCAAGGTTGAGCGACAGGTTGGTATCGATATCATCCTGCACGAAGGCGGCGATCTCTTTAACCCATTCGGGTTTCTTGGCCCTGTCCGCATACTTCTGCGTAATGAACCGGTGGAATACTTCCATGAGCCTGTCCTGCGCATCCGGCAGCAAAGGTTTGCGCACATGCCTGGCCCAGCTGTAGAGCGCATCATATATGACCATGCTTTGCTGCAACAGCGCCCGGTCGTTTTGTTCGTTATGCGCCATGCCGGCTGCAATGGCGCGGAGGCCGGAGGATTGCGGGGTAAGGTGGAAATGGCTGGAGGCTGCGCCCCTGATGATATTGGCCACTTCCCGGAGCGCGGGATCCGTGATATGGTGTTTTTGCATGAACACATCGAAGAGGCATTCGTGCTGCCTGGCGAAATATGAAGAGCCTTTTATATTGAAGGGGATAACATCTTTTTCTGCGAGCGTGGCGGTGAGCAGTTCATGTTCAA
>CBFHAF010000812.1:0-2140 GCA_965653435.1 uncultured Chitinophaga sp. | reverse complement strand
AATGCAGTCATTGCGCGGAAATGAGCGCTATGAAATCCGAATACATCACATTCTGCGACCATTGCGGCAAAAAGTTCCCGGTCACGTATGCCGACTGGAAAGCCCAGCACCCCGGCGGTACGGTTGAAATGTACCGGCAGGAGCAGGGGATACCCGAAGAGAAGTACCAGGCCATCATCCGGAAACGCCGGCGCAACGGCTTCAACCTGAAAGGCAAGGCAGCGCTGATCACAGGTATTGTAGTGCTTATTGCCTGCGGCACCCTGAGCGCATTTTACGGTCCTGAGCTGGTAAAGATGTTCCGCGAGCCGAAAGTATCGGAGGCCATGCTGGAGATGGAGAACTGGCGCACTTTCAGGGGCAATATGCTTCGCATCCAGAGCCCGCTGTCATTATCCCCCGTTACCGTAAGCGATGCGCCCAATATGCGTAAAAAGGCCTTTAAAGGCGGCAGTTATGCGGACGGGCTGGTGATCAGGATGGAGGAAGTGGTGCATCTTTCGCAGTCGCATCTTGAGCTGGAGCCGGCGGCGAAGGAAATAATGAAGGGGATGGAAAAAACGGCAGGCATATCCGGGTTCAGCTACCGGGCGCGGGAACTGGACCTCGGTGGCCGGCGCGCGCTGCAGCAGCAGGGCAGCTACATCCTCCAGCAAAATTCACCCATGGAATTCACCAGCCTTGTGGTAGTGAACGGCGGATTGCGTGTACAACTGCTGGTAACGCATCCGGCCAACGACGGGAACGGCCGTAAGGTGGCGGAAAAGATCATGCGTTCCGCCCTGATGAATTAGATCGTAAAAACCTGTTCAAAATTCATAATCTTGCCCTAACTTTGCACAGTTTTAACCGTCCCTTCCGGGGACATAAAAAAAGAAAGGGTAAGAAGAAATGCCGCAGACTACCAGATCCACACAGCCGGCCATGCTGTTGTTAGAAGATGGCACCGTATTCCATGGCAAAGCGTTCGGGAAAGTAGGGACCGCAGCCGGGGAACTTTGTTTTAACACCGGGATGACCGGATACCAGGAGGTATTCACCGATCCTTCCTACAAAGGGCAGGTGCTGATCATGAACAACTGTTACGTCGGTAACTATGGTACCAAAAATGAGGATGTGGAGAGTAGTGGTGTAAAGATCAGCGGGTTGATCTGCAAGAACATCGCTCACAATTTTTCCCGCAAAATGGCCGACGAATCGCTGGCCCAGTTCCTCGAGGAAAATAACCTGGTAGCGATCCACGAAGTGGACACCCGCGCGCTGGTTTCCCACATCCGCAACAAAGGCGCCATGAACTGCATTATTTCCTCCGAAATATTGGACGAGAAAGCACTGCAGGAGAAGCTGAAAGAAGTCCCTTCCATGGAAGGGCTGGCACTGTGCGCTGAAGTATCCACCAAAGAGCCTTATTACGTAGGCGATCCGAATGCGGAGATCCGCATCGCGGTGATGGACAATGGCGTGAAGCGCAACATGCTGAAATGCCTGTCTGAAAAAGGCGCTTACCTGAAAGTACATCCCACGAAAACATCTTTTGAAGAGTGCGAAAGCTTTAAGCCGCACGCATACTTTATTTCCAACGGCCCCGGCGACCCTGCTCCGCTCACTTACGCGGTAGACACCATTAAGAAGGTGCTGGAAGCCGAACGCCCCCTGTTCGGCATCTGCCTTGGCCACCAGCTGCTGGCTATGGCCAACGGCATCCCGACGTACAAGATGCACCACGGCCACCGCGGCCTTAACCACCCGGTGAAGAACCTGCTGACCGGCAAATGCGAGATCACAACGCAGAACCATGGTTTTGCAATTGATGCAAAAGCAGTTGCAGCATCTGAAAATGTTGAGATCACGCATGTAAACCTGAACGACCAGTCTGTAGAAGGTATCAGGATCAGGAACAAACCGGCGTTTTCCGTGCAATATCACCCTGAATCCACCCCGGGCCCGCACGATTCCCGCTACCTGTTCGATGATTTCTTTACGATGATCCGCGCGAACATGCAGAAATAAGGGACAAACACACAAATACATTTGAAAAGGCTTCCACCAGGGAGCCTTTTTTCATGCCGGAAAGCGGGGCATGCCGGGAGAAATGAAGAGATTTTCCGGGTTTTGGGAAGTATTTTAAATAGCGAACGGT
>CBFHAF010000811.1:0-2141 GCA_965653435.1 uncultured Chitinophaga sp. | reverse complement strand
AACAAATAACCCTTACCAAAAAATAAAGCACCTATGAAAAAGTATATCGCCATACTGATCTGCCTGCTGTTGCTGATCACAGGTATGATGGCGCAGGAACGGAAAGTGGAAGCCTGGGATGCAAAGGCGGAAGTGAAATACAAAAAACGCCTTTCCGAGATAAAGGAAGAGATATGGGGCTGGAAGCAGGCCGGTTTTAAGAACCGCAAAGTGCCCGCGGAATATGCGAAAGAATCCGCGGTGGTACTGGCCAAACACATCGAGCTGACCACGCCGGATAAAGACCGCGAGGTACACAGGTCCATTCGTTTGCTGGTGGCTGTCAACGACAAGGCCGCGTTGGAAGAATATTCCGAATTCACTTTCAAACAATATGAATTTGGAAGCAGCAGTTCTGGTGCATATTTCGGCATACCGGGAGCATACAATAACATCAAAAAGACAACCTATATGGGTGCCCGGATCTTTAAAAAAGACGGCAGCACCCGGGAGATATATTCAGATGAAGCAGTGGTGACCGAAGTGAACCCCCGCAGCCATAAAACCCGCAAACTGGCTGTGCCCGATCTGCAGGTTGGCGACCTGCTTGAATATTTTGTACACGAGGAAAGCGCATTCCGGCATGGTGAAGTTATTGATGAGCTGTTCGTACTCGGAGAAGAGGATCCCGTGGTGGAATATTCCATACATGTATCTGCCTGGGACGAAGTATTTGTACTGGAATACAGGACTATGAATGGCGCCCCGGCTTTCAAGGAAAAGGTGACGGATCATATGTTGCAGCTGGACCTGCTTGTGAAAAACGTTCCTCCGCAGCCAGTAAAGCTCTGGATGAACCCATTCAGGCAGATACCCCTGATACGCCTGAACCTGCGGGTGGGAGGCCGGAAAGATGGGATCGGGCGCCGCAAGGAAGGCACTATCTACAGCGATCCGAACGCCATCAAAACGAGAGACGAAGCTGTGGCGCAGCTGGTAGCTGCACGTAATGCAACGTCCAAGAGCACTTTACCTTTCTTGGACGAGGTGTGGGATAACGTAAAACGTTTCAGAAAAGAAAACAAGAACGCCAGCGACGAAGAGCTGACCAATTATATATATTACCTGGTTCGTTACATGGGCCTTTACCGCGTGAACCCGCAGGACGAGATCGTGGTGGACCAGCGGCGCAACTGGGCCGGCCTTAGCGAGCGCAACTTCCTGCGATACGTGAATTATATGCTGGTGAAGAACGACATCGACGCGGATTTTGTGCTGGCCACCCCCCGTTATGGTCCCGGCCAAAATGAGGTGTTTGAATCTGATGACTTCCGGATAATGCTGAAGACGGTGGGCAAAAAACCAATATACATGAGCGCAGAAGGCATCTTTTCCAACACAGAATACATCCCCAGCGAGTTCGAAGGCCAGAAGGCGCCGCTGGTATCGGGCGGGCCCAAAGGTGAGAGCATCAAAGGCAATGTGGAAATCCCTTACAGCGCTCCCATGCAGAACCGCCAGGTGGAGAATATGCGGATCAGCTTCAGCGACAGCGACCTGCAGCAACTGAAAATAGACCGCACATCCAGCGCCAGCGGGCACTTCAAGCTGCCTCTCCAGCAGAAGCTGCTCCTGTACGAAGATTATTATGATGCGGAGCGCAAAGCCCTGGGTATCAAACAATCCTTTATGGAAGAGTTTGCGGACAGCAAAAGGAACCGTTCCCTGGCAGACGAGTACCGCAATGCCTTCGACAAAGCGAGGAAGGATGTGCGCGAATCGTTCCTGGAAGAAGTGAAGGACCAGTTCGATAATGCGCCCGAAAACCTGGAGCAGTTCAAGGTGCTGAAAATGGGCCTGCGGCATAACGAGCCTGAGATATCCTACAACACCGCCTTTACCATGAACGGGTATATTAAAAAGGCCGGCGGCAATTATATCATAGACGCGGGCCGGCTGATCGGGCCGCAGATGAGCATCAAGCCCTCGCAGCGGGACCGCAAGGCGGATATTTACATGCCTTTCGCCCGTTCCTTCGAATATAACCTGGAGTTCCTGGTGCCTGCCGGATACACGTTGGAAGGGGCAGACAAGCTGGAGCGGAACATTGATAATGAATGCGGCAGCTTCATCGTGACCGCCAGGCAGGCCGGAGGCAAGCT
>CBFHAF010000810.1:0-2169 GCA_965653435.1 uncultured Chitinophaga sp. | reverse complement strand
CTGTGCGTTGGCAGTGGATACGGTTACACATGTGATGACTGCTAAGGCGAAAAACAGTTTTTTCATACATTGATTTGTTTAGTGTTAAGCTCTATTTATCTTGATAATGAGTACATTGCCATTCATAAGACGCAGGAAAAAACACGGACCCCTACAGTTAACACAAAAGTCATGCTAAATACCTTTTCCGGGGAATAACGCGGATGCAGAGCGATTAGTTCGGGGGCTTCCGAAAATATTTTACAAGGAAACTAAAGGGTAACGCTCACACTGGCGGTGAAGTAGCCGGTGATGGAAGTATCTTCGCCCTGGAAGAGCTTGAACACGGTATAGGAAGGTGATATGGACACCCTGCCGATGATATACGAGGCCCTTACGCCGAAGTCGATGGCGCGGGGCTTGAATGCGCTACCGTCGCTCAGCACGGTCTCAACTTGCTCTTCCGTACCTGTATCCGGGTCGGTATCGGACCCTCTCCCCCTGCCCCTGCCACGTCCTTTTTTTTCCTGTTTTTCCACAATGCCGGAGCGGCTTACGTAACGGAAACTTTTGAGGTTACTGAAATATTTGGCGGTGCCGGTCGTAAGGGAAGCTACCGGCATGAGCAGGATGGCGTCGTCTTTTTTGAGCACATCCATGAACAGGAAAGGATGGCGTACATCCAGGATGATATTAAAATCGTTGCCGTTCACGGAAAGCATGTCGGTTCCGTCGGACTCTTTATAGCGGCCCCAGCCGAGATCGAAGCTGATGCCGGGCTCCAGCCACCATTTGCGCCAGAAGAAATAAGCAAACAATTCGTTGGTGATGGGAGTAGGTGGTACGTCGGTAGAGTCGCGGTAAAAATATTTTGTGTAGGATATGCCCGTTAAAAAATTACGGTGTTTCGTATAGTCGTAACCGGCAGAGAGGTCCAGCTCGAACCAGGGCCTTTGCGTGGCGCCCAGCAGGTAATATGCGTACGTGGATGCGTAGAGCCCGCTTTTATGATTGTAGGAAACGTTGGGCGATAAAAAGGATTTCATGTTCACCGGCCTGAACGCATCGGTGGTCTTACCGCCATAGGCGGGATTATTCCCGAACCCCAGCCCGATCACCCATTCGTTCCGCGGCTGCCGGTTGAGCAATGAATCCAGCTGCCTTTCCAGGTCTGCCAGCGATTGCAGGTCCGCAGCGCTTTGCCCCGCCACTTTCAGGGCGGAGAACAGCAAAGCCAGTGTAATAAAGAAAGGGCTTTTCATCACCTGCAATATAGCTAAAATCAGACCAGTTCAATAACGGTGATCTCGGGCAAAATGCCCACCCTGCCGGGGTAACCGAGGAAGCCGAAACCGCGGTTCACGTACAGCCGCTGTTTCCCGTCCTGGTACAGGCCCGCCCATTGTTTGTAAATGTATTGCGCCGGGCTCCATTTGAAGAAGGGAATCTCCACGCCGAACTGCATGCCATGGGTATGGCCTGCCAGCATGAGGTCTATATCCTGGTAATTGGAGCGCACCTGCCCGTCCCAGTGGGTAGGGTCGTGCGAAAGGAGGATTTTAAAGGGGATGTTTTCGCTGCCGGCGTATGCGGCGGCCAGGTCGCCCTTGCGGGGGAAGCGCGGGTTCGCGCTCCAGTTCTCCACACCCAGCAGGGCTATTTTGTCGCCGTCCTTCTCCAGCACGGTGTGCTCGTTCATCAGCAGCTTCCAGCCCATTTCGCCGTGCATGGCCTTGAGGCGTTCCAGGTTGGCCACTTTCATCTTGCTCCGGCGGTCCGCATCATAATCCGGCCATGGGTAATAATCCCCATAGTCGTGGTTGCCGAGCGTGGAATAAACGCCCATCGGCGCCTGCAGCTGGTTGAACACGGTGAGGTAATCGTTCATTTCGTCGGCCTTGTCGTTCACGAGGTCGCCGGTGAACAGGATCAGGTCCGGTTTCTGGGACTTGATGAGCTCTATGCCTTTCTGCACGGCGGCTTTATCGGTAAAGCTGCCGGAGTGGACGTCCGAGATCTGCACGATCTTGAGCCCTTTAAAAGCGGCCGGTAAGTTATTGAAAGTGAGGCGGATCTTGCGGACGTGGTAATTGTATTTGTTGCTGAGCCCGTACAGCAGGGTGCCGAGCATGGTGCCGCCTATGAGGAAGCCGGTTTTCATGAGGAACTGGGATCGGCTGATGCCTTCCG
>CBFHAF010000809.1:0-2179 GCA_965653435.1 uncultured Chitinophaga sp. | reverse complement strand
TGCACTTATTCGCTTGTGGAGGGCGAGAATGGAACGGACAACCAACTGTTTACCATTGCGGGCAACACCCTTAAGGCCATGGCCGTGCTGGACTTTGAAACCAAAACCACCCGTTACGTGCGTATCCGCTGCACGGATGCAAACGGCGAGTATATAGAAAAAGCGTTCCAGCTTGAAGTAGTAGATGTATACGAGTTGAATAGCATGCTGGAAGCCACCAATATCGTAACACCCAACGGCGACGGCAAAAACGACACCTGGGTGATCCGCAACCTGCCGGCCCACAGCATGAACGAAGTACGCATTATAGACCGTTCGGGCAGGGTGGTGTATTATAAGCGCAATTACCAGAACGACTGGAATGGCAGGCTCACCAACGGCGGAGAGCTGGCCGAAGGCGTATACTATTATATCATCGATTTCGGGGCAGGGCTGAATCTTTTTAAAGGCTCCATCACCCTGATCAGAAGCCGTAACTGAAACATATTTCCTGTACCTAATTGCATTGTAAATGAAGAAAATCTTTACACAACTTTCTACGCTCCTGCTATTGACGCTCCCTGCCTTAACCAAAGCGCAAAGCGCGGGTAATCCTATCCAGCAGCGCGACCCGCTCATTGCCCAGTACTTCGAGAACCGCTTCCTGGGCAACCCGGCCCTGGCCGGGGCGGACACCGGGCTGAACATCAACGTCGGCTACCGCAAACAATGGAAAGACATGCCGGACGCGCCCGTCACCTTCGCCCTCACCGGCGACTACCAGGTGGCTAAAAAGCTGGGCGTCGGGCTCACCGTGTTCAACGACCAGGCCGGCATCCTCAAACAAACCCGCGTTGCCCTCTCCTACGCTTACCACATGGCGCTGGATGAGCACAACACCGAATTCCTCCACGTTGGCATGACCGCCGCGCTGGACAACCGCCGCGTGGAAAGGAAAAAGATCATCGGCGACCCGGACGATCCGGCCGTAGACGAATTTAACCGCCGCGACAATTATTTTGAAACAGATCTGGGCGTAGCCTACACGAACGAACACCTCACCATCCAGGCCGCGCTGCCCAACCTGGTGAGCACTTTCCAGAACAAGGACAAAGTGGAGCCCCGCAATACTTCCACTTTCATGGTCGCCGCATCTTACAAGTTCGGCACCAAAAGCTTCCAGATATCGTCCGTTGAACCGATGCTGGCCTTCCGTGGCGTGAAAGGCTACAAAGGCATCCTGGACGTGGGCACGAAAGTGAGCCTTGCCAAGAACTTCGTGAACCTCTTCGCGCTCTATCATACCAGCAATGCAGTGACCGCCGGCGTGGGCTTCCAGTTCAAGAATTCCATTGAAGTGCAGGCCAGCTATACTTCGCAGACTGCAGGGGTAAAGAATAATATCGACGGGAACTTCGGCCTTGGGATCAAGATCCGTTTATTCAGATAGCATATCATTAACGTAAACGACAGAACGACAATATGATCAGATGATCATTTAAGATTTTAAAACAATCCAGGGCAGCCTGCCGGGAACCTGTTGCGGGGACCGGGCAGGCTGTTTTGATTCCGGGTGCGCTCAGGCCGTTTCTATCCAGGGGTAAAAGGGCACCAGGGCGGAAGGTTCGAGGTTGCCCGCTTCCACACTGTGGCAGATCATGCCGTCCGCCCGCGCGGTGGATGACAGGTCTGAACGCCCGGAGAACGACAATGCCTTTACTTTTAGCCCGTTCCTGCTTACCAGTGCCGCCGGGATAAATTCGTCCTGCCCGTGCACAGCCGTGCGGTGCTCCATATAAGGTATCAGCCAGGGCCTGATCACGGGAATGCCCCAGCAGGCGCGGATGTAGGATTCCACGAACAGCTTGCAGCCGGCCTGCACAGCGAAGGGATGGCCGGGCATCAGCATCACCCTTGTGCGGGTGGGGCTGTACCCGAACCAGAACGGGTTGCAGGGATGCGCCTTCACTTTGCTGAACACCTGCTCCACCCCGCATTCCATGACCGTTTTCGGAAGCACGTTGCCGCAGATCACCAGCAGGTCTGCCTCCAGGCAGGGCTGGATGGCGGATTGTATGGCGGCGGCATGTTCCGGCACGATGTAGCTGGCTTCCAGTGAAATGCCGTATTGCAGCAGCAGCCCGGTGAGCGTAAAACCGTTCGCATCGCGCAGCTGCAGGTCGTTCACCGGCGCGCCGGG
>CBFHAF010000808.1:0-2184 GCA_965653435.1 uncultured Chitinophaga sp. | reverse complement strand
AGGCGCACCTGCAACGGCTTCCCAACGTATCCAACGGCCTCAATGCAGTGGAACATTTTTTCCTGGACAGGCTGGCGCTGGGGAAACTGCGCGAACGCGACCTCTATTACCAGTTCTGGAATGAACTGAAGATCTACGGCTTCGGGGATTTTCAGCTGGACATCTATACCAACCGCCTCCAACAGGCCGGCGTGGTGAAGCGCGAAGACGAAATGCTGAGCATTACCGGGCTGGGGGAAGAAGTGCTGAACCAGGAAGAGAATTACCTCTCCTTCGTCTCCAGCAAAAACATCTGGATCGGCGGCATCCCGCTGGATCAGACCCCCTGGCGCTGGGACGGGGAAGAAGGCCGGGTGGTCCATTCATAACCCCAAGGCAACCCGGGGGCATGCGCCCGCGTATACTTCTCTAAACACTACGCTATGAAAAAATTGCATGCCTGGGTATTTATTGTAATGGGACTGTTCTGCACACTGGCAGTGGCCTGTAGCAAAGACGACGACAAAGAAGACAAAAAAGTTTATAAAGTAACCAATGCGCCCATGACCGGGGCGCAGGAAAACCCCGCCGTTACCACCGCGGCAACGGGCAGCTTCGATGCCACCTATAACCCGGACAGCAAAGAATTAAACATTACTGTACGCTGGCAGGGCCTCACCGGCAACGCCACGCTTATGCACATTCACGGGCCCGCCGCAAGAGGCGCCAACGCGGGCGTGCTCCACAATTTTGCCACATTATTCACGCCCACACCTGCCGGCAGCTTCACGACGAAGTTCATCATCAACGGTACTACTCAAAAAGAAGAAGACCTGCTGGCTGGCAAATGGTATGTGAACATTCACACCGCGGCGAATGGCGGAGGTGAAATACGGGGGCAGATAGAACTTACCTATTAGTGAGATAAAGGACGGCTAAAAGGAAAACAGCTGTTTCGCGCAGGCGGGGCAGCTGTTTGAAACGAATTTATAAGTCCCGGAGCTGGTGCCGGGCAAACCGCAGGCCCTGCCGGTTTTTACGCCCTCAGGTTCCTGCGGGAGAATACTCCAAACAATTTACAAGGGTCCGGTTGCAACCATTCTGCTTTATGTGACCGGCGAAAGGGGCTGCTGCTACGGCGGCCCTTTTTATGTTGATTATGCGCCCGGGAGATAGACAATGTTGGCCAGCACAAAGCCTGTTATTGCATCAAACAGTCATTATACCTGACCCGTCATCGCGCTGACACCCGTCGTTAAACGCAACCTGGCATTACATAAACCGTCATTGAATCAAACCAGTCATTATACCCAACCTGTCATCGGGCCTGTCATTGCATGAAACCCGTCATTGCTTCGTCGCCCGCCCGCTTTAGCGCTGCTTCTCCCCGCAATGACGGGCTTTGCAGGCGTTTGCTTGGTTGCGCGCCTGTATAGCTCTGCTGCTTCTGGAAATGAGGGCTTGCAAGAGATCGCTTCCCCGATTTAGCTCTGCCGCATATTGCAATGAGGGGCTCTTGAGAGTTTGCTTCGCCGTTCTCTGCATGTGCCTGCTGTTTTTGTAATGAGATTTTCCCTGTATCCGCTTTTTGTATTATTTCCAGGCGTCCATCAGGAAACGGATCCAGTTTTTGCTGGTGATATTTTCGATGTCTACTTCCGCGTAACCGCGCTTGCGGAGTATCTCCGGGATCTTTTGCAGTCCTGCGATGGTACCGAGGTCGTAAGGCGACTGTTCTGTGCCGAAAGCCCCGTCCAGATCGGAGCCGATAGCAGCATGGCGGCTGTTGCCGGCCAGCTGGCAGATATGATCGATGTGGTTCACGACATTTTCCATGCTCACGTTCATTTTCTCAGGGGTGCTTTCACCGCGGACCCAGCCCGGCGTAAGCATCCAGGCATCGAGGGCCGTGCCTATCACAGCGCCCCGCCGGATGAGGATGGAGAACTGCTCGTCTGAGAACTGGCGGTTGTGCGGCACCAATGCACGGCTGTTGTGATGGCTGGCCCATACCGGGCCTGAAAAATGATCCATCGCTTCAAAGAAGCTCTCGTCGCAGAGGTGCGTGGCATCGAGGATGATGCCGAGGCGTTCCATTTCCGTGAGCAATGCCCGGCCTTTAGTGCCAAGGTCGCCGCTGGAATCCGTTCCGAAGGCATATACGCCCGGGCCGTAGTGAGCGAGCCCGATGGCGCGGAGGCCAGA
>CBFHAF010000807.1:0-2186 GCA_965653435.1 uncultured Chitinophaga sp. | reverse complement strand
ATAATAAGCTTCAACAGCCAGCAGCTTCGTTTCCTGGCTGCGCAACAGGTTGGCGCTAAGTAATTTAAGGGAACGGGTTTCTCCGTTGCCGGAGAGATAAAAAGCCGCTTGTTCGCAATTCAGCAGCTCATTGGGATCGTAGTCGGAACAGGCGGTAAACAATAAAGCAGCGCAGCCGGTGGCCGTGAAGAATTTCAGTAGGTGTTTGTACATATCGGTCAGTGTTTTTCTATCGCCTCGATCACTTCCGGCGAAGACGGCAGGGTGCGGGGCTTGAAAACAGCCACCAGCTCACCTTTCTCGTTCAAAAGGTACTTTTGGAAATTCCAGGTCACTTCTTCCGGAGAAAGCTGTTTAGCCTTGCTTTCTGCTATCAGCCACTGGTACAGGGGATGAATGTCTGTCCCTTTCACGGAAACCTTGGCGGCCATAGGGAAAGTAACGGCGTATTCTTTGGTGCAGAACGCCTTGATCTCCTGATTGGAGCCCGGTTCCTGCCCGCCGAAGTTATTGGCGGGGAAACCCACGATCACCAGTTTACCCTTGTATTTTTTATACAGTTTTTCGAGTTCAGCGTATTGCGGGGTATTGCCGCACATCGATGCTGTATTCACGATCAGGATCTTCTTTCCTTTGTATTTGGAGAAATCTATCTTTCCTCCTTCCAGCGCATCAACTTTAAAGTCGTATACGTTACCGAAGGCGAAGGAGAAAAAAAGGGAGAGCAGTGCTAATTTGAACATGATCTGGCCTGTTTGGAGTGTGCAGTTGGAATAATGATTACGAAGTATAAAGATAGTCATCCTGGCGGAAATCCACGGATGAACTTATTGTATTATTTCCCCTGCTGGAGGTAGTTTTCCAGCGGCAGCCGGTTGGTAAGGGAGCGGGCCAGCGTCATTTCGTCCGCATATTCCAGTTCCCCGCCGAAAGCGATGCCCCTGGCTATGGTGGTGATCTTCACCGGGAATTCCTTCAGTTTCTTGGACAGGTAATAAATGGTGGTATCGCCTTCGATGGTCGGGCTCAGCGCCATGATCACCTCTTCGATGCCCTGCTGCTGTACCCTTTCCACGAGGGAATGGATCTGCAGCTGGTCCGGCCCGATGCCGTCGATAGGTGAAATGATGCCTCCCAGCACATGGTAGACGCCGTTGAACTGCTGGGTGTTCTCAATGGCGATCACATCGCGGATGCTTTCCACCACGCACACCACATGGCTGTTGCGGGAGTGGTTGGCGCAGATGCTGCAGGTATCGTCGTCGCTCACATTGTGACAATGCTGGCAGAACTTGATCTGGCGGCGCATGCGGGCAATGGTCTCCGAAAACAGCTCCACCTGGGCGGTATCCTGCTTCAGCAGGTGCAGCACCAGCCGCAGGGCTGTTTTTTTACCAACACCGGGCAGCCTTGCAAATTCATTTACAGCATTTTCGATCAATGCGGAGGAGAAGATCATTATGCAAAATTACGGATAAAGGCTATAGTTTGACCGCCGGGCTGACCGTCCAGTTCTTTTTGATGTTGATGGGGTCTTTGAACGAAAATACGGTTTCCGGCTGCTTCCTGGGCACACCGTAGTACACGCCGGTATCCCAGATCCCGTTCTTATCCCGGTCTACGACTACCCTGATCTGGTATTCCCCGGGCTGGATGAGCCCTCTTTCCCAACGGCCGTTGCGCACCACGCCGGTATATTTGACGTCTGAGCCGGAAACGAGCTGTATCACGAACTGGTAACTGGTATCCGTTCCGGGCAGGATGTTGCGGGCGCTGTCGCTCACGCTGAGCGCTATTTTGACAGTACCGTAATCGTCCAGGTCCTTGGCCTCGAAATTCACAGTGTCCGCCTTGGCGGTCTGCAGCCCGGAAGTGTCTGTGGCAAAGCCCGCCGGCAATATGATCTCGTAAGGTTTGCCCGGTTTCCAGTTGTAAACGATCTTGAAGCTCTTCGCGGTCGTATCGGCCTGGTGAAGGGTGAAGGGCACTTTTTTGCGGGTAGTGTCCTCATACAGGACTATCTGCGCCGAGTCTATGGTCCTGATGGGGAAGTTGAAGCTCATGGTGAGCGAATCGCCCAGCTCCTGCTGACCGCCGTTGAGGTCGAAACCCACCTGGAGACGGGGCTTGGATTTCTTTTTTTCTTTTTCCCTTTCTGAAGGCGGCGCGGCTTCGGGCTGTTCTTC
>CBFHAF010000806.1:0-2192 GCA_965653435.1 uncultured Chitinophaga sp. | reverse complement strand
TTTTCTTTAGGTAAGTACAGGTCTTTCTGGATAAGGTGCGCCTGTGATTCGGGGAAGAGGAGCTAGTCGCACACTATGGCGGCCGGTGCGCTCATGATGCTCTGGCTGAGCATATGCAGCGCGAAATATTCCTGCTGGCTCACATCGGCGCCGCCCAGCATACCCACATAGGCGGCCAGCACGCTGCCGGCGGTATTGGCGAAGCCGCCCACCATGATGCAGAGTATCTCCGAACGCGTCATCTTTTCGAGATAGGGCCTGATCATCAGCGGGGCCTCTGTTTGCCCGAGGAAGATATTGGCCGCGGTGGAAAGGCTTTCCGCACCGGAAATGCTGAGCTTGTTGAGCAGGTAAGCGAAAACGTATACGATCTTTTGCAGCACGCCGAGGTAATACAGGATAGAGCTCAACGCGGCGAAGAAAATGATATTGGGCAGCACCTGCACCGCGAAAATATATCCCCAGGCCCCGCGGTAATCCGCCAGCCCCTGGAACATGAATTCGGTGCCCTTGTGGCTGATGTTGATCAGGTTCACGAAAGAGCTGGAAACGGCGGATAAGGTGCTTTTAAATACGTCGGGAGAGCACCAGCGCATGTAAACCGAAAGGGTCAGCACGATGCAGCCGGCCAGGATGGTCCATTTCAGCAGCTCCAGGTTTCTTTTCTGCAATACTTTTATCATCGCCACAATGGGCACCAGCCCCACGAAAAACGCCACCGCAGGCAGCTGGAACTGCGCGCTGCGGATAATGCCTATAAAAAAGCCGGCCAGGGCGGCAACCGCCAGCAGCCAGCTGAGCATGTCTTTAGGAAGGGCGAGGCCTTCTTTCTGCTTGCGCCTGAAACGGTTGATGGAATAAATAAGGATCATGACCCCGAAAAGGACCCAGAAAACCGGTTGCCCGCCCACCTGCGTGTTCAGCACGCCCATGGCGAACATGATCTGCGCGCAGATACCGATACCGACCAGTTTCCAGTTGATGGCACGGCGGTTATTGCTCAGGAGGTAACAAACCATGACAAGAAAGAACATACCCAGCAGGCCGCGGGCAACATTTTCCCATTGTAGCATTCTCAGAGATTGATTTATCAGGCAAAATAAGGGAATATGTTCATATGACACGGCCCGGGCCTAAAAAAGTCCGGCAGCACATCTTTGGGGGATGCAGATTCTTTTTTTTATTAATACCTTGCGGCCCAAATTCCCTGTACACAACGGCTGCTGGCTGGGCCGGCAATTCCGTATCGGCCATGAGTCCGGGCCGGCGGTGAATATCGTCAACAACGACACGACGATCAATATCGGTGACAGGGTGACTTTGTACGCGGAAAACGCGCCGGATTATTTCTGGGAGCCGGAGCCTTCACTGAGCTGCTTCGACTGTGCTTCGCCCGTGGCCTCACCTATCCGGAACACGCGGTATATCGTGCATACGCTCACCGGCGCCAACTGTATTAAATCGGATACGGTGCTGGTACGGGTTACCTACAACCGTACGTTTAACCTGCCCAATGCCTTCAGCCCCAATAATGATGGGGTGAACGATGTTTTCAGGCCGAAAGGTGCGGGGCTGGTAGTGTATAACATGCTGGTATACAACCGCTGGGGACAGCTCGTAGCCCAGGTAACGGACCACCGGAAAGGCTGGGACGGGACGTACAACGGCGAGCCGCAGCCCGTCGGCACCTACGTGTATGTTGTGCAGTACGGGTTCTGGGACGATGAGGGGAAAACAACCATACAGGAACGGAGAGGAACTTTTACCCTGTTGCGGTAATCCTTTCGCTTTAAGACATAAAAAAACGCAGCTCATAAGAGCTGCGTTTTTCAGTTTTATGCGTTTCCAGTACTAGAGGTTAGCCTGGATCTTCTTTTCCAGAACAGATTTGGGAACTGCGCCCACCTGCTTGTCCACCACTTTGCCGTCCTTGATGAACAGGATAGCGGGGATGCTCGTGATGCCGTAATTCATGGAGATCTGCGGGTTGTTGTCCACATTCACCTTACCAACGTTCACTTTACCATCGTAATCTTTAGACAGTTCCTCGATCACGGGACCGATCGCGCGGCAGGGACCGCACCATTCTGCCCAAAAGTCTACCACAGTCAGCTTGTCCGAATTGAGAACGGTGGTCTGAAAGTTCGCATCTGTGAATTCTAAAGCCATTTTTATAGATTTAAAAGTTTATA
>CBFHAF010000805.1:0-2194 GCA_965653435.1 uncultured Chitinophaga sp. | reverse complement strand
GTGGGCGGCATCAACGTGGCGGACCGTTACGTGAACGATCCTAAATACCGCGCCAAACATCCGGAATGGCCCTTCTGGCGCGATACGCATCTTTGCATCAAAGGGCAGGGCGTGCATACTTTGCAGTTCCTGTTCATGGGCGACTGGAACTTTTGCGCCGAGGCGGACCTGCCCATCACGCAGGATTTTTTCCCTGACATACCCGTTTCCGGCAAGGACCTGGTGCAGATCGCCGCGAGCGGCCCCGATTCGGAGCGTTCTTCCATCATGCTGAGCTACCTGGCCGCCATCAACCAGGCGCAGCGGTCCGTGTTCATCACTACGCCTTATTTCATTCCCAATGAAGCCATCTTTAACGCCCTGCAGCAGGCGGCACTGTCTGGCGTGGACGTGCGGCTGCTGGTGCCTGGGGTGAGCGACAACCGGGCGGTGAACAAAGCGGCGGAGTCGTTTTACGAAGACCTGCTGGCCACGGGCGTGCGGATATTCCGTTACACCAAGGGGTTCGTGCATGCAAAGACCATGGTGGTGGACGATAACCTGATCGTGGTGGGCACGGCGAATATGGACATCCGGAGCTTCGACTTCAATTTCGAGGTGAATGCTTTTGTATACAGCAAAGAGGCCAACTGGAAAATGACGGAGATCTTTCGGCAGGATTGCCTGTACAGCACCGCGCGGCTGGTGGAGGAATGGCGGGGCCGCGGCCGCGGGACGCGGCTGGGGGAGGCGGTGGTGAGGCTGTTCAGCCCGCTGCTGTAGGGCCGGGAATGCTGAAGAAGGCCGGCGGTGGCCTGTTTCCATATCTTCCTCCTGCGTGAAGGCAATTTTTTACCCCGGCCTGAAAAAAATAGATCGATATATTTCGATATTTCAAAAAAGTACCTATATTTGCACCATGATCATAGACGAAGCGATGATAGTGAAGGCGGCGAACGCACTCTCAGATAAACACCGGATGGCTATACTTATGCAGATAGCCAGGCAGGAGTGCAGTATCTGTTGCGGGGCGATCCAGGACCTTACCTGCCTGTCGCAACCCACGGTCTCGCATCATATCAAGATATTGGTGGACAGCGGGGTGCTGATCAGCAGCAAAGAGGGGCGCAATGTGAACCTGACTATCAACCGGGAGATGATGAAACAGTTGTCTATGTTCTTCCTTCAGCTCAGCTGACCTTTTTTTTGCCTAAAAATATCGAAGTTTTTAAATAAATCAATACGAATCACAACATACAATCAAACACACACCATGAGCACCTTGAAAGATAAAGTAGCGGTAGTAACCGGCGGCAACAGTGGCATAGGCCTTGCCACCGCGGAGGAATTCATTGCCAGGGGAGCGAAAGTGGTGATCACCGGGCGCAACCGCGATGCTGTAGAAGCGGCTGCCTCCGGGCTGGGAAGCGGTACACTGGGCGTGACCGCAGACCAGGCGAGCATCACAGACTCTGAAAAGCTGGTAAACACAGTGAAGGAACGGTATGGTAAAGTTGACGTGCTGTTCGTCAACGCCGGCATCGGCGCCTTCGCACCTGTGAACGACGTAACAGAAGAACAATTCGACGTATTGATGAATGTGAATTTCAAAGGCGCATTCTTCACCATTCAAAAGTTCCTGCCGCTGCTGAACGACGGGGCTTCCATTATTCTTTTATCATCCGTGAACGCTTTCACCGGTATGCCCGGCGCAAGCGTTTACTCCGCCAGCAAAGCCGCGCTCAATTCACTGGGCCGTACGTTGAGCCGCGAGCTGGCATCCCGCAGGATCCGTGTGAACACGGTGAACCCCGGGCCGATCAAAACGCCCATCCTGGCGAAAGCCGGGCTGGACGAGGCAGGCGTGGCCGCCTTCCATCAGAAATTCGCGGAGCGGATACCGCTTAATCGCGCCGGTGAGTCCGCAGAAGTTGCGAAGCTCGTAGCATTCCTTGCTTCCAGCGACGCATCTTTTATCACCGGTGCGGAATATAACATCGATGGCGGCCTCACGATTCATGAGCTGATGGGATAAAGATTCAATAATTGGGTTAAAAAAGTAAGACTGCATATTTTCATCATTATCCGTTGTAACCCGATGCGTTAAAACAATTGACAAAAGCATCGCCGGGGTGGTTTCGCACTACCCCGGCATTTTCAAAAACCATTCGTTAAAATTCACCAAATGCCTAACTTTAAGCCGTAAAACCATGCT
>CBFHAF010000804.1:0-2206 GCA_965653435.1 uncultured Chitinophaga sp. | reverse complement strand
GATGAGCTGTTTGAAGCCTTCCGCAATTTCCGGGAAGGCACCCGCATCCTGGTAGTGTCCGACAGCTGCCATTCCGGCACCATGGTGCGTGCCCTGCCGGACGAAACAGACCTGAGCGCCCTGCTGGAATCGGGCCTGAACCGGAGCGCCGATGCAAGGGGCCTGCGTTCCCGCAAGCTGCCGCTGGAAACAGAGCAGGACGTGATGGCGCGGTTCGCCGAAAGCGTGTACGAACCTTTGCAGAAAAAATACCGGAAAACCGCGCAGGCCGCCAACGTAAAAGCAGCGGTGAAGCTGATGGCCGCCTGCCAGGACGATCAGACCACCTACGACGGCGAAACCAACGGCATTTTCACCGAAGCCTTCATGCAGCTGTTCGGACAGCCATCTATGAAAAAGGCCACTGCCGAGATACTGATAGACGAGATCCGTGAAAAATATTATTTCCCCCGCCCTAACTTTTTCCAATACGGCAGCATCATCCCATCTTTCGATGCCGCGTTCCCTTTCACCATCAACATCCCCGACGCGGCTAAAGTAAAAGGCGTGCGCCCGCCGGACCTTCGCCCCGAGCCTATCCGGCGCGATATTTCCCTGGAAGAGCAATGGGACAACGTGAAAGTGAAGAAAAATGCGCAGCTGCTGATCGAATTCGAAGAAAAGCCCGATGCGGGCCTCTCCGGCGGCAAAGACATCGAGGTGCTGGAGCAGGATGGCGGCAGCATGCTGGTAGAGCTCAAAAATACCCCGCATGAGCATGCCTGGAGCGCCGCCCATGCGCTACAGCAGGAGCTGCTGGCGAAAGGCTGGAAAGCTGCGGTAGAGCCGGTGCTGAGCGTAAATCCGGCGCAGGACAAACGCGCCACCCGCGAAGGGGACGCCAACAATCCCGATTTCATCCGCGAATGGCCGCCCGCGCATCCCGAAGGAAAGATCGGCTGGCACCTGGATGATGACCACTCCCAGTTAAAAAAAGCCGGCGAAACAGTGAGCGCCAGACCCGGCGCACATGTGCGCATCGCCCACCTGGACACCGGTTACGTCGCCGGCCACCCGGCCCTGCCGGCAAAGCTGGACATGGCAAAGCAGCGCAGCTTTGTGAAAAAAGAAGACCCTTCACAGGCGATAGACAAACCCGAATCAGGGCAGGACGGCCATGGACTGGGCACCATGGTGCTGCTGGCCGGCAACAGGGTGACGCTGGCGGATACTTTCGAAGAATACGAAGGTTTTATTGGCGGCGCCCCGCTTGCGGAGGTGGTGCCGATGCGCATCTCGGAATCCGTCGTGATCATGAACGATAAAAATTTCAGCGAGGCGCTTTCCTACGCCATAGAGACCGGCTGCGAAGTGGTGACCATGAGCATGGCGGGAAAGCCCAGCAACCGTATGGCCAGGGCCGTGAACAAAGCGTACGAAGCGGGCATCGTGATCGTATCCGCCGCCAGCAACTGCTGGTACAAGGGCACAGGCAACCTGCTGCCCAAATGCGTGATGTACCCTGCGGCGTTCGAACGCGTAATTGCCGCTACCGGCGCGATGTACAATCATAAACCCTATGATGTTGACTTCCTGCAGCCGGGCAGCGAACGCGCCATCAGCACGCAATACATGCAGGGCTCCTGGGGGCCGGCCTCCCGGATGACGCGGGCGCTGGCCGCCTATACGCCAAACACGCCATGGGCTTCCACGAAACATAAATTCCTGCGCAGCGGCGGGGGCACGTCCTCCGCCACCCCGCAGGTAGCCGCAGCCGCGGCGCTTTACATCGCGTTCCACCGCGAAGAAATGGAGCAGAAAGGTTATTACAGGGAAGGCCGCAAATGGCTGAAGGTGGAAGCGGTGCGGCATGCCCTGTACACAGCCGCCGCGAAGGAAAACCTGTTTCCTGAATGGCAGAAATACTACGGCAATGGCATTTTGAAAGCCTGGGACGCATTGCAGGTGCCGGTAGCGGACGAAAGCATGCTTACGCAGGCGCCCTCCGCCGAAAGCACTTTGTTTGGCGTGGTGGAAACCATCGGCTCGTTCTTCAAGCGCCGGAAGCTGTTCCGCAGCGCTGAGCCCAAGCCGGAGCCGGAAGCGCTGGCTATGGAACTGCTGCACCTGCTGCAGACGGACCCCCAGTTCTTCCCGCTGTTCTCCCGCCTGGACCTTAGCGATCCGGCCGCGGTGGAAGCCGAAGTAAACAAGCCGGAGTTCCGCG
>CBFHAF010000803.1:0-2208 GCA_965653435.1 uncultured Chitinophaga sp. | reverse complement strand
CTGGTGCAGAGCAATTTCGGCGGCGCCCTGCAGATCAACGGCGCCCCGGTAGGCGAAGCCCTCGGCCGGTTCGATTTCAGCGACCAGCTGCTGAACAACGCGGACGGTTCCTGCATGATCGTGGTGGCAACAGATGCGCCGATGGACCACCGCAACCTGCTGCGCCTTGCCAAACGCGCCATGCTGGGCCTGGGCAGAACAGGCGGCATCGCCTCCAACGGCAGCGGCGACTATGTGATCGCATTTTCTACGGCGGAAGCCGCCCGGGTACCTCACAATCCGGACCAACGGGTGCTCACCGTCCCCGTTTTGCAGAACGACGTAACATCCCCGCTTTTTATGGCGGCGATCGAAGCCACGGAAGAAGCCATCATCAACTCCCTGTTTGCAGCCGAAACCATGACCGGCGTAAACGGCCGGAAGATCGAAGCGCTGCCTTTGGATAAAGTATTACCCATCCTGAAAAAACACAACAGCATTCCATGAGCAATAAATTCGCAGTGATCAACGGCCGGTTTGTGCGGGAGCAGGATGCGAAGATCAGCATCAACGACCTGTCCATCCAGCGCGGCTACGGCATATTCGATTATTTCAGGACGAGGAACAACGAGCCCGTTTTCCTGCAGGATCACCTGGACCGCTTTTACAATTCCGCCGCCTTCATGAACCTGCCGGTAGAGCAAAGCCGCGAAGAGCTGACGCAACTGGTGAGCGCCCTGATCGCGAAGAATGGCCTCCCTCACTCCGGCATCCGCATCACGCTTACCGGCGGTTATTCCGGCAACGGGTACACACCCGCCAAACCCAACCTGCTCATCACCCAGTCTGCATATGAATTTTCTACCGGAGCTTTCGGGAAAGGGATCCGGCTTGTTACTTACGACCACCAGCGCCAGCTGCCGCAGGTAAAGACCATCGACTACCTGCAATCCATCTACCTGCAGCCCTTCATCACGGAACATGGGGCGGACGATGTGCTGTATCACCAGCAGGGTGCGCTGCGGGAATGCCCGCGTTCCAATTTTTTCATCGTTACTAAAAATAATGAGATCATCACCCCTGCCGGGAAAGTGCTGAAAGGCATCACCCGGAAAAAGATCCTCGGCCTGCAAGGCCTGGACGCGAAAGAAGGAACGGTGATGCTGGAAGACCTCCGCGATATCCGCGAAGCATTCATCAGCAGCACCACCAAGGTAGTATTGCCGGTGCTGGCAATAGACGGGAAAATTGTCGGCGATGGGAAGCCGGGAAAAATTACGGCTGAGATCTACCGGAGATTGATCTGGGAACGGGGCGGGGCGGAATGATAATAACCCAGGCACCAGGCCGGTACCGGGTCAATTTAAAATACAGCTTTTGTTTTATAAAATTATATTGCGAATTTCACCTCCAATACCATGCCTATGAAAGTGTACTTACTGCTTGCCTCATTCGTCTGTATTTCCTTCCAGCTGAAAGCACAGTCGTTCTTTCGCGTAATCCGTGATTAGGTGATCCTGAAATGGCTCGACCTGGCGCTTCGCAATGCCGCAAAGAATGAAAAAGGCTTCCTGTTCAATCCGGGAAATGGCCAGACTGTTTTCCGGAAAATAGGGACTGCCTTGCAATTTTCCGTAGGTTCAGCCGGATTTCCGGGAGCGGGCGACAATACCTACACGAACACCGGCTTCGTCAACAAATACATCAAAGTGTGGCGCAACGGCCTGCTCCAGGCTGAAAACGCGATACCTGGCATCAATATCAATGTAAGCTCGGGCAGCATTACCTTTTACCCGGTACTGGCGCCCTCAGAGAAAATATATATAGAAGCCCTGCACCCGTCTGATTTTATTCAATAATATACTTACCGATACACTTACCCTCCTTACCTTTTTGAGATGCTGAAAAAGTTCCTTTTTATTCCCTGGTTGTTCTTTTTTGTGGCCGCTTCAGGCCAGGCTTTAAAGTTATTCCCCGATTCCGTTAAGATCGATGGGGAACTGATATTAAGGAACAGCTCATCAGATATAAACGGATATCTATATAATACAGGCAACGGAGTAACGCGGTTCCAGCAGCTGGGCAGGAGCATGCAGTTTACGGTAGGCGCCAACGGCTTTCCCCAGGCCGGAGACAGCGTATTCCAACAGGCTTCCCTTCAGCATTATTTTATCAAAGTGTTGCGCAACGGGCTATTGCAATACAGGGATACGGTCAACGGCGTAAAGG
>CBFHAF010000802.1:0-2209 GCA_965653435.1 uncultured Chitinophaga sp. | reverse complement strand
ATATTTTCCGATGCCGGTGGGCTCAGGGGAAAAGTTCCCACCGATCAGCAATACTCTTTTAGGCATTTGTTTTCATCGTTCTTTTTCGCACAAAAGTGGCGGGATTGCCGGCGTATATCTGCCAGGGCTCCAGGTCTCTCGTGGCGACTGATTTTACGGTCAAAATAGCGTGCGACCCGCAGGAAACCCCCGGGCACACAATGGATTCGGCGCCAATCCACACCCCGTCGTCCAGCCGGATCTTGCCGAGGCGGTAGGGGAAGTCGGCCTGCGTGTAGTCGTGGTTGCCGGTAAGCAGCAGCGCGCCCTGCGATACGCATACGTGGCTGCCGATATGTACGTCTTCCAGGTTGTCTATCCACACGGATTCGCCGATCCAGCAATGGTCGCCGATGGTGAGGCGCCAGGGGTTCTTGATGCGGACCTTGGTCTTGATCACGAGCCCTTTACCCACCTTTGCGCCGAAAAGGCGCAGCAGGCGCGTTTTGAAGCCATACGGCCAGGGAAAGGCGCTGTTCATGATATAATAGTTCACGAAATACCAGCTGAGCACTTTCCATTTCGGGCCGGCCTTGTAGGTGCCGGTGTTGAATGCGGACAGGTCGGTCGTCATTTCCATCAGATGGCAATATTATAATCGGTTCTTAACAATTCTATGAGCTTTTCCTTCCGGGTATCGCCCTGCAGCTTCTCTTCAAATTCCTTCATGTTCACGTCCACCAGCAGGCGGTACCAGTATCCCTGCATGAAGTGGAATATGAAGCCTTTGTAGCCGTCCAGGAAACCGAAGCGGAGAAAGTAGCGGAAGAAGAAATACATGCTGGCCCTGGCTCCGGGAGACAGGGAAGCGTATACTTTTTCTTTCAGGTAACGTTTCCGTTTAGCCTGTGAGCTTTCGTTCTGCAGCAGCCTGCCGTCGTTTTCCAGGAACTGGTACTTGATGTTCAGCAGGTCCACCATTTCGCGGATGGCGTAGTTGTTATGTTTGTTCACCCACCAGTGGATGGAGTTCAGGTTATGGTCCACGATATGCTCTTTCAGCATCATAGTGCCGTCGCCGGAGAGCACGATGTGCTCGTCCATCCAGCGCTGCTCTATGCTGCCCGCGCCGTTGCGCCAGATGCGCAGCAGGGTGTGCGGGTAGAAGCCGCCGTAACGGATCCATTTGTCTTTGAACAATACCTTGCGGCGGATATAGATGCCGGTGATATTATCCGGTATTTCCGCTTCGTTGATCTCTTTTACCAGGGCGGGCTCCAGGTATTCGTCCGCATCCATGCGCATTACCCAGGGGTTCTGGATGCCGCAGTTGTCCAGCGCCCACTGGAACTGCACGGCGTAGTTCACCCATTTGTTGCGGAAGATGCGGGCGCCGAAAGATTCGGCGATGGCCACGGTATCGTCGGTGGACCCAGCGTCTATGATGCAGATGTCGTCGCTCACCTGCCGCATGCTTTCGAGGCAGCGGGCGATGTGTTTTTGTTCGTTGAAGGTTAATATGATCACCGTGATCTTCATGACGCTTTCTTTTTGCCGGAGTGTTTATACATGCTCACATAATCAGAAGCCAGCCTGGATTCGTTGAAATCTTCCTGCACTTTTACCACGGCCGCCGCATTGATGCGGGCGCGGGCTTCATGGCTGTTGTAGGCGGCAATGAGCTTGTTCCTCACTTCCTCCACATCGTCTATGCCGGTCACCCAGCCCAGCTCGTTCCTTTTCACATAAGGCGCCAGGCCCACATGCTCGCTCACCAGCACGGGCGTGCCTACTGCAAGGCTTTCCAGCACCACCATCGCGAAATTCTCGTTGTGCGAGGTCAGCGCAAAAAGGTCTGAACCTGCCAGGAAGGCAAATTTCTCTTCTTTGTCCTTCCAGCCTGCCCATTCCACTTTATCGTCCAGCCCCAGCCGGGTGATGAGGGCGCGCAGCTCCGCGAGGTACGCTTCGTCGCCGCTGCCGGCTATTTTGAGGAGGAAGGGGAAACTGACTTTCGAAAGCGCCTGCAGCAGGATGTCCAGCCCTTTTTTGGGATGGATGCGGGAAAAGAAGCTGATGGTGAAAACCGCGTTGGCTTTCCGTTCGTAGCTTCCTTCGGGCAGGCTCACGAGGTTGTAGATGATCTCGTTGTCCCAGCCTTCGTTGATGCGCAGGCAATCGTCCCGCTCCATATCGGAGGTGGTGTGGAGGTAAGTGCGGCGCAGCAGGT
>CBFHAF010000801.1:0-2215 GCA_965653435.1 uncultured Chitinophaga sp. | reverse complement strand
CTGCTGATCAACATGGCCCCGGAGATGCAGCGCACGGTGAAGCTCGACCTCACGCCATCCATGGTGGCAGCCTTTATCGTGTTTTCGGTAATCGTGGGCGTGGTTGCCGGTTTCATGCCCGCGGTATTCTTTTCGAAAGTGAGCCCCATCAACGCCTTCGGAAATGTTTCATCGATGAAGGTCTTCAAGCACCTGACGCTCCGGCGCGCCCTGGTAGTGGTTCAATACACGGTCACCCTGATCTTCATTACCACCACCGCCGTGGGCTACGTGCAGTACAAGAACATACTGGCGTTCGACCTCGGGTTCAGCACGGCGAATATCCTCAACATCAATATGCAGGATAACAAACCGGACGTCATGCTCAAGGAACTGAGCGAAATGCCGGAAGTAGCCGGCCTGTCCCGCTCGCTGATCACCACCGGCGTCGGCAACGCCTGGGGCGGCAATATGAAATACCGGGATTCGCGGGACTCAGCCCTGGTTTTGACCAATCATGTTGACGAGAACTATCTGCCGCTGCATGACTACAAACTCGTTGCCGGCGGGAATTTTATCGCCCGGCCCGCCACAGCCGAAGCCACCGGCGAGGTGATCGTGAACGAACAGGTCATAAAACGGTTCAATATCGGCGGCGGCAACCCGCAAAAAGCCGTCGGCGAACAGGTTACCCTGAACGGGCGCAAAATGACCATTGTGGGCGTCATGCAGGACTTCCACTACGGCAAGGTGGAGAACCTCATCGGGCCGGTAGCCTTTACCTTCTGGACGCCTGAAGACCGGACCATTATCAGCGCCAAGATAAAAAGCACCGACATACCGGCCACCATGGCCAAAATAGAGGCTATATGGAAGAAGATCGACCGGGTACATCCGTTTATGGCTGAATTCTATGAAGAAGAAATAGAAGCCGCCTACAGCGAATTTTCCACCATGATCAAGATCATCGGTTTTCTTTCGTTCCTGGCAATTTCCATTGCATCGATGGGCTTGTTCGGCATGGTGGTGTTCACCACCGAAACGAGGCTCAAAGAGATCGGCATCCGGAAAGTGATGGGCGCCAGCGCCGGCAACCTCATCTACCTGCTGAGCCGGGGCTTCTTATTCCTCCTGTCTGTATCGGCGCTCATTGCCCTGCCGGCCACCTATCTCTTCTTCAGGACCGTCGTGCTCCCCCGCTTCCCCTATCATACACCCGTGCAGTTCACCGAACTGTTCGCCGGCCTGGCGGCGGTATTGGTGATCGCATTCATCATGATCGGGTCGCAGACGCTGAAAGCGGCGAGAACCAACCCGGTGGCGGTGCTGAAAAGCGAATAAGGAAAAAACTATGCAAGTCTTTTCTTTTCATTTATCAAAGATACCTGCGGCAACGCAGCAGTGCCGGTCAAAGGGCTGGCGGTGATCTGATATAAGATTTTCCATATTGTCCAAATCCCCTTCCCGTAAAGTCCATTCCACACCCCTATTGGCTTGCAATAAGCCAATAGATTTGTAAAAAAGGTTCCAGAAAATTAAACTTATAAGAAATGGCAACAACCGATTTTACATTTACGCTAACGACAGCGAAAACGCCGCAGGAAGTATTCCAGGCAATTACCAATGTTCGCGGCTGGTGGTCCGGGCTCTATTCGGAAGAAATCCATGGCGGAACGGAGCAGCTCAATGATGAGTTTAGCTTCCGTGCAGCCGAAGGCGCCCATTATTCCAAACAAAAACTGGTGGAAGTAATCCCCGGAAAGAAAGTAGTATGGCTGGTTACGGACAGTGATTTCAAATACATCGGGAAGAAGGACGAGTGGACGGGCACAAAAGTGATCTTCGATATTTCAGATAAAGGCGGCAAAACCCAGCTCGTATTTACCCACGAAGGTTTGACCCCCGAAGTAGAATGTTATGATTCCTGCGCGCCCGCCTGGACCGAATATCTGAAAGAAAAGCTGGCAGTATTGATCAATACAGGCAAAAGCGCGGATTAAACGAATTGCGGCTCAACCTGCACAGCAGGGAATAACAAAACCGGAGGACCATCAACTGCCCTCCGGTTTTTTATAAATCCCCGTTAAAACTTAACCAGGTTCAGCGTAGCCAGCGGCCCCTTGGCCTGTTGCAGCTTGCTTCCCCCGCTGAGCGAACCCAGATCTACGGGAGCAAAACCTAAAGATGCTATTACATCCATCACATCGCTTTTGGCAGCCTGGTCATTCCCGGATAC
>CBFHAF010000800.1:0-2215 GCA_965653435.1 uncultured Chitinophaga sp. | reverse complement strand
ATTTGGGTCCGGTCGTCACGGCGTCTATCTGCGCCTGCGGGATGGGGCGCACAACGTGCCTGGCCTGGATGTTCTTCTGGCCGTCCGTATTATGCAGCACCACGCGTTTGATGAGCTGGCCGGTGCGCACAAGGTCGAACCAGCGGGTGAGCTCGCCGCACAGCTCGCGGGAACGTTCGTCCAGGATAAAATCTATATTCAGGTCGGCTGCTGTAATGTCCATCTGCTGCGGGTTCGGATTCGGGTAAGCCGCTCTCCTGCGCACTGCGTTGATGTATTCCAGCGCTTCGCCGGGGCGGCCGTCCCGGTACAGCGCTTCCGCCGCATTCAGGTAGGTTTCGGCAAGCCTCCATACGATCACGGGGCGGATAGACGGATAGTTCATGTCCGCACGTTTTGTATCGTAATATTTGATCATGGCGGGAGACATGGCCGTGTTGTATTTCCGCGGCGGGATCAGCGTATACGGGCTGGCTGCGATCTCCGCATCGGTCTTGTTCACACCGGGCATAAAGATGGCGGTATCGCCCACCCTGAATTTCTGCCCGCCGGGCACTGCGCCCGCGGGAGCGCCGGGAGGCAATGGAGCCGGCCATTTAGGGAGCTTGTCGGGATTATTCGCCAGCCAGGCCACCTGGAAGGTCTTTTTATAACGGGTATCGATCACTCTTTCTTTAAACACGGTATCCGTCAGCCAGCGTGTTGGCACCACGCGGATGTAGGGGCGGCCGTACTTTACGTCGCGCTGCATTCCGTCCAGGTCCTCGTATTTGGGCACCCAGAGATGGTTCAGGATATTGTCGTGCCCGCTGCTGTTGCCGGGGCCGTTGTAAGGCAGGTTGGAAGTATGCTGCACGGTCCAGAGCACTTCCGAATTCTCTTCGTTGCCTTCCGCGAACACGCGGCCAAAATCGTCCTGCAGGCGCAGGCCGGCGCCGGGCGCCACGTTTTTGATGAGGTCCACGGCCACAGCGGCGGCGTTCCTGAAATCGTCCGGCCTGGCGTATTTGCCGCCGGCCCTGAACAGGTATACTTTCGAGAGCAGGTGCATAGCGGCCGCCTTGCTGGTTTTGCCCGGCATCATTCCTTCCGAGAAAGGCCCGGCAGGCAGCGCGGGAATGGCTTCGGTGAGGTCTTTGATGATCTGGTCGAAAGCAACGCTGCCGGGCTGTTTGTCCGCAGAAGTCTTTGCATCTGTCTGGAATTCGGTGGTCACTGTGATGTCTTCAAACAACTGCACGAGCACGAAATAATAATTCGCGCGGAGGAATTTCACTTCCGCCACCATCCTCGCCTTCTTCTCCGGGTCAAAGTCTTTCAGCTTCTCCCCGGCTGCTATCACGCCATTGCAGTTGTTGATGTACAGGTAACAGGGCCGCCACACGTTGTTCATGGTGCCGGTTGTGGCCGTATAGCCGCTGGCGTATTTGTTCATGTCGTTGCTGCCGTCTTTGCCGGAAATGAATTCATCGGTGCCGGGCACGGTCATGAAAAAATAATCCATGGTTCCCCATACCGTACGCCCGCCCGCATAGGAGGCGTCGTAAGCCATCTGGAAGCCCTGCGGGGTTTGGAGGAACTCCGGCGTAAGCACGGAATGGGGATTTTCCTTCAGCTTATCCTGGCAGCCCGCTACCGTAAAAGCGGCCGCCGCACCGAAATAGAGCAATATCTTTTTCATGCAAGATTTTTTTTCAGTTAAAAAGTCACGTTCAAACCAAAGATCAGCGACCAGGTGGGCGGCGTGTCCACCGCCAGCGCACCGGCCGATTCAGGGTCGAGGCCGCCAAAGTCGTTCACATAGGGAGAAAAGAGGATAAAGGGATCTTCCACGGTGGAATAGATCCTTACATTCTTCACACCCAGCCTGCGCGTCATGTCCGGCGCTAGGTTATACCCCAGCCCGATGCTCCTGATCTTCAGGTAAGAGCCGTCGAAATAGCTGAGGGTATTGGAGTTGGGGCTGTTGGTATTGGCCGCGTTGGGTTTGGGCCAGCGGTTCTCGCGGTTGGCCGGCGTCCAGTAATTGACGGCGAGGTTGTTGTAATTGCTCTGGAAGGTATTGGTGAAAGAACCGCCGCTGCGGTGCATGTTGCTGATGAGCGTGCTGCCCATTCTCGCAAAGGCCGCAACGGTAAGGTCGAAGCCGCGGAAGGTGAACCGGTTGGTCATGCCGCCTTCCCATTTGGGTTGTGGAGAGCCCAGGACCATACGG
>CBFHAF010000799.1:0-2233 GCA_965653435.1 uncultured Chitinophaga sp. | reverse complement strand
AGTGGAGGAACAGCTCGTGGATGCAGTCGCGTATCAGTTCTTTATCGTCCGTAAGATAACAGCCTGCGGCAAACAGCGCATGGTAGTGTGCCTGGTATAATTCTAAGATGGCATTCCTGTTATCCATTATGATGAGTAAGCTTTCAAAGTTACCGCATCGGCGGGCAGGGGGATTTTAAGAAATTGTTAAGAGCTGAGACTGTCCGGTTCGAAGCCGGCGCTGTAACGATCCATGAACATGGGAAGGATTTCCGGATGAAAGGGGCAGAATAAAAACGGCCCGCTTCCGGATGGCCATTGCCTGCCCGTGAACAGTGTGCCGGTACAGATGATGTATGCATCCTTTGCGGACCAGCACCGTAATTATACAGGATGCCACTGCGACCAACAGCCCGTAAGCTCTTAGTATAAAGCTCCCGGCAAATTTCAGTGCCGGGGGCGGGAATTTTTAAAATTGTTAAGAGCGGCCCATGGAAATTCAAATAAAATATTAATTTAGGACACAACTATATCCTGGGAAAAGCTATCCACGGTTTTTTAATATGCATGACGGAAAGAAGATAGCCCAAGCCCCCATTCAGGTCCAATTGCAGATGCTTAAGAGAAATATATTTCCGGCGGATTTACTTTTTTCGCCGGCCAGATTTTATGTGAATTCAGCATGCGGAAAAGAGCAGAAGGGTGATGAGGCGTTCTGGTAGTTCGGCCTGCTAACAAATATTTTGGAGATGTAGTATGAGTACTACAAAGAATATGTTGACGATTTTTTATGTTTGGACCTTAAAACCATTCCTGTGCATTAAATTTTACATTCCACCATTACATAGGAGAGCTAATTCCCTGATCTTTTGCCGCTCACAAAGCGGCTAAAGCATGTATTATCTATACCCATATCCCAAGCATAATGAAAAAATTTGTATCGATCTGCATCCTGGTGTTATTATTTTCCCGTGCCTATGCTGCCGACTACTATTGGGTAGGCGGCGCCGGTTCATGGACTGACCTCAACCACTGGTCCACCACCTCGGGGGGAGCGCCTAATCATTCGATCATTCCCAACCTGAACGACGATGTTTATTTTGACGCCAACAGCGGGCTGGTCGCAAATTCTACTGTAGACCTGCCAACCACAAGCCCGGCTTATTGCCGCAATATGAACTGGACAGGGGTGACCGCTGCCGCAAACCTTATTTTCAGAGGCCAGCCATTGAACATTTATGGCAGCATGGTCATGGCTGCTTCCGTTCGTTACGGTACCCAGGGGATAAACTTCCTGGGCAGCAGTGCCGCAACACTGAGGATAAACGGAGCCGGCAGGTTCCCGGTTGCAGGCTGGTATAACCCCATCTCCGTCAACAAACCGGGAGGTTCCCTTAAAATACTTGATGATATTCCCCAGGCATTGGCGGTCACTACAATTACCCTGACGGCAGGTAACCTGGATATGTCCGGTTTTTCGCATCATTTTTCATCGCTTGCCGGGAACAATGGTAACCTGAGAAGCCTTGACATCAGCAATGCCACGTTGAACCTGGTCAATACCTGGGATTACCGGGGCACCAATAACACGATCAATACTACGAACTCGACCATCAGTGCAGTGCTCTTTCATTCTGACCGTTTCACTTTTCCTAAAGTGGACGTGACCGCGCCGAACAGCGCAGGAATGGCGATCAATAATACTACGTTCGGTGAACTCACATTTACCAGTACTACCGCCGCCGCCGCCACATCAAGGATCGGCGCAAATAATACGGTAGATCGACTGGAGTTCAAAGGCGGCGGTGCGCTTGCCGGTGGGGGCAACGTGATCAAAGACCTGTATATCGCGCCCAGCAACCCGGGATTTACATTTGTGGGCAATAATACCATTACGGGAACGCTGCATGCCAATACACCGGATTGTAATGCTTTGTCGCAGATCCAGGGTAGTGGGGCCGGTGCTACCGTTACCTTCGGTCCCGGTGCAGTGGCGGACCTGAGGAATATTTACATGACCAACCTGGCCGCGGCGGGAAGCATTACGCTTCCTATTCCGGTAACCGGCGCAGATGGCGGGGGGAATACCGGCTGGGACTTTCAGCCCAGGGCAACGGGAACTACCCTGTATTGGGTAGGAGGCAGCGGTGACTGGAACGATAAGAACCACTGGGCTGCTACCAGCGGCGGAGCAGGCGGTTATTGCGTACCGTTCACCGGTGATGACGTTGTGTTCGACGCAAACAGCGGTTTT
>CBFHAF010000798.1:0-2234 GCA_965653435.1 uncultured Chitinophaga sp. | reverse complement strand
GCAGTAGCAACGGCAGTTTCGAGATACTAAAAAAGGCTTCTGCGTTTGCAGGAGCCTTTTTTGTGGGGTTACCCGATGCGGGCCTTATGTTTACGCTTATTATCGCGTGCTGTTTTTGGATGAAAATGCCCGGTAACCGTCACATCATAAGGCATGCAAAAAACAGGCCACCCGGAGGCAGCCTGTTCTTAAACCTTAAAACCTTTTCAAAATAAAATGTCAGATATGTAATTGTATGCCGATGAAAAGTATGCCGCATGAACCATGTGCGGCACCAGTTCAGTTCATCATTGGTTGGTGGCGGGCGCTTTTTTCTTTCTTTCCTTCATGCCGTCCCTGAAGCCTTTCATCCTTTCTTTTTCCCAGGCTTCGTATTTGCCGTAGTTGTCATCGCCCAGCGCGGATTTGATCTTCTGCTGCCTTTCGTCTTTCAGTGCCTTCATTTTAGCCCTTTTCTCGTCTTTATCCAGCCCTTTCAACGCCATGGCCTTGGTCATGTATTCTTTGTTGATGGCTTTCAGTTCTTCTCCTTCACGGTCCGTAAGGCCCAGCTCTTTTGCCGGGATTTCGTGCATGCGTTTGCCTTTTTTGCCGGAGCGGTGCTTGTAATGGTCGGCCCGGGCCGTAGCCTGTTCGCGGTTCTGCTGCCATTTGGCATACTGGTCCGCGTCCAGCACTTCTTTGATCTTACCACTGCGCTCAGCCTGCAGGGCATCCAGCTTTGCTTTTTGTTCTTCTTTGCTCAGGTCTTTGTTTCTCCGCACTTCCTGCGTACCCTGCATATAGGATTTATTGATATCCTGTAAGGCCTGCAATTGTTTTTCATTCAGCTTCAGGTCCGCATTCGGCCTGATCTTCCCTTTCGTTCTCACGGAATCCTGCGCATAGCCGGTATGAACGGCCGCTGCCAGGATCATCAGCAATAAGATTCTCTTCATGGTTATCCTGTTTTGTGATAATAGACTCTTTTAAACGTCAAAAGTTTAACCGGTATTACAGCAATGCCGATATTGCCTTGACGGCTTCGTCCGGATCGCCGGGGCGGGGGGCCTGGTTGGTGACGACTTTTCCTTCTTTGCTGATAAGGATATAGGTGGGGAAACCGCGATACAGATATTTTTTCTCGATCAGGGATTGCTGTGCGGCGGGCAGGTTGTAATGAACAACATTATCGCCGGTGATCCCATGTTGTTTGATGGCGTTTTTCCAGGCCGTTTCCGGGGAGCGGTTTGCGAGGTACACAAACACCACGTCTTTTCCTTTCAACCGCTGTTTGAGGGCCGGCGAATATTTCATCTGTTCGCGGCAGGGCATGCACCATGTGCCCCAAATGTCCATATAGATCACTTTCCCTTTGTATTGGCTTGCGATATAGGCCATTATTTCTTCAGCGGTGGCCAGTTCGGGTATGGTGGTGACGAGACGGGTGTTGCCCAGCAAACCGTCGTTTTGGGCGAGCTGGATCAATGCGTTGTTTCTCGCGTATATCTCGGAACGGAGGAAGGGATTTTTGACATTGGCTTCGAATTTTTGCAGCGTTTCGCTGTCCAGCGTACGCGAGGCTTCCAGAGTGGTGTTTACGTCCCAGGTCAGGGAAAGTTCTTTGTCAACAGGATCTTTTAAAAGCAGATTCAAAAGGGAATCGGCATTTTTCACTTTAGCTTTTGCCGCGGCGACCTGCGCGTAAATTTTTATGCCGCGGAGAGCGTTCAGGTAGTCGGCAGTGAAAAAAACTCCCGCCTGCGCCCGGGCTTTGAGGGAATCGAAAGATCGGAAGTAGCCGTCGCTGTCAAAGTGTTTGTCCTGTTCGCCGAGTTTGAGGAAGAAAATGGGCAGGGCGCCGGCAGCCGCATAACGCAGGTCTGCTTCGAGGAATTGCCTGGCCCGGGGATCCATCTGGTGCTTGTCCGCATAGCCGTTGAGCATACGGAGGTGTTGTTGAAGCATTACCATCAGGCTGTCCCTGAATTCAAGGTTTGCCTTGCAGCGCTGGCCCAGCTCGAAATATTTATCAGCGGGGAACTTCAGGGCATCCCGTTTATACTGCATAATATCCATGTGCGCCCGGGCGTTGGTTCCTTCGAAACGGGTGCTGAAGGGCTTTCTCCCCTTTTGATATTCGTCAAGGTCGGCATAAAGACGGATAGTTTCACCGGGGAAGGCGGCATTCACTTCCGAAATGCGGCCCCAGTCCAGCAGGAGATCACTGGCAACGGGAAATGGAAATCTGACGC
>CBFHAF010000797.1:0-2249 GCA_965653435.1 uncultured Chitinophaga sp. | reverse complement strand
AGCGCCTTACGGCAGCTACATATATGCAATTGAAACAGTGTGCGAGGATGGGACTACGTTCCTGTTCAGGGGCTCGGTTACGGTGATCAGGTAACTGCCGGGCAGGGTTGGCTTTAAGGCTTTAGTGAAGGTGCCTCGTGCTGCTTGCGGGCCAAGCCTCAACGGGTCATCTAGCCAAGGCTCTTATTCATCACGTAAACACATTGCCGGCAGGCATTTTGCCTGCCGTTCAGATCTGATAACAGGGCTCGAACCTGTGTCCATCCGGTCCAAGAGCCGGACGCTCTACCACTGAGCTATATCAGATGCCGAGATAGGTGCAGGGCTCGAACCTGCGTCCATTCGGATAGAGAGCCGAACGTTCTGCCACTGAACTAACCTATCTAATTCATTTCAGGAGACAACGGTTTGGCATTTTTGCCTGAAAAATACCGGTGCCGTTTTAACACTGCCGCTAAAAACGGGTTGGACTCCGTTACGCCATGCACAAGTTCAGGTGTTGGTTTGAATTCCGCAACTCCGTGAACTCTTGGCGCTATCCAGCCGGATTTTTCCGGGTCAAGCCCCGCCTCTTTGCAATATTTTATAACGATGTCCTTATTACAATTTTTCTTTCCCTGGAAAACTTCCCAGGGCAGGGGTATTTTCTTCCATACCTCGGTATTCGGATCGAGCGTACCCCCGCTTATACGATGCCAGGCAGCAACATCCGCCGCCATCAGCCGTAAGACTTTCCCAAAACATACTTCTTCAAGCACATAATCCATCCCGAGGGCGTAAATCAAATTTATCCAGTTGTCCCTCGCCTTATTCCAGGCGCCGGCTGTATTGTTCCAGGTCGTTGAATCATTACCTTTTTTAACGATCATCGTTTCCCTGTTGATATTGCTGGCGGTCCAGACCTCGGCTAATAACCCGGCTATATCCTCGAGAATGGCCGTCCACTTGCCTAACAGAATTCCCTTCTGCCCGTCAGTTAATTCAGAGAGTACTTCCTGGCTTGCATAGATATGTGAAATAGCCCACCAATTCGTACTGTTCTGTTTTGCGTAACCGGGTTTTCCGGAAAAGCTGTTCTGTTTGCCCCTGCACCTGTTGAGCAGCATTTCACTGATCTCATCAAACGGCCTGTCCTGGCTTTTATTAGTGAAGGTACTTCTCAAATTGCAGCGGGCATTATAATAAGCGATAAAACAGGCCGTGTCCAGGTCGGCAGAGAATTCCTGAAAGCTGATAGTATGCGCCAGGCCATGTTTTGATATTTTCTGGAACGTTATCTTTTGGGTTTCCCTGATGAACTTTTCAAGCTTCTCTTCAATTCTTTTCAACAGCCGCCACTTCTTATTATAGTTGCGTTTTGAAATATCCAGCCCTTTTCGCTGTTCTTTATTTAACCGGTCGCTCCTGAAATTATTCTGTCCGACCGGTTTATTGATCAAAGGGGAAACAAGATGTATGAATTTTTCAATTTCTTCCGCCTTATCGTAGTCAGGTTTGCCTGCTATATTGAGCTTGAAAATCTCAATGGCTTTTCCGATCTGTTTGCCGGCGCCCGTTGCCCCGGCAAAAGTTTGCAGCATAGAAGTATAGCCGTGCACATTCCGGCTTAATGCGCCTTTGGCGGCCTTTTCCAGGCACGCAATTTCCCCGGGCGACAAAGAATCTTTTGCAAGGTCAATGACCATTTCTGCAACATCTTCCGGCCGCCTGCGCTCATTCAATGTTCCGTACAGCTGTTCTATTGCCGTCATTTCCTTTCTGCATTTTTATTTAAAAGACGCCGGGCATTGATAAAAGTATAAAATATTCTCCAGAGTGCAGCCCCGTCGTATAATCATCTTCGTTATCATCTTATAAAGCTGGCATCCGGGGTGTTGAAATATAATTATAATGACTGTTCTCCGTTTTTTTCACCCTATAGGTTAAAAAACTACAAATCCCCAAATAATTTTAAAAAAGTTCTCTTTTTTTAAAAAAGGAAATTATATTTGTAGAAATGAATACGCATTCATTTTTCATTTCACCTGATTCTCAGTAAAAAGCAAACCCTTGGAAAAAAAGAATTACACTTCTCAGGATGTCGCGGAAGTAGCAGGCGTTTCGCAGTCTACTGTTTCCAGGGTCTTTGCAGGCAATACGAATGTGTCCGAGAAAAAGCGGAAAAAGATACTCGCCGCGGCGGAAAAGCTGGGTCCCGTCGACCTGCTGGTGGTCGCGACCTCGGGGGGCGCCGGCTCGACCCACTTGGT
>CBFHAF010000796.1:0-2262 GCA_965653435.1 uncultured Chitinophaga sp. | reverse complement strand
GTGATGGTAGACGGCGGCCTCACCATTTCCAGATTATAAAATTAAATCCAACGTATGACCCGGACAAATTCCACGGCCAGGGAACTGCTGCGCCTGCCTGTGCTGGTTGCAGCTTTCGGTTACCTGGTAGATATGTACGATCTTTTCCTCTTCAGCGTAGTGCGCGTGCCCAGCCTGCAATCGCTCGGGCTGAAGGACGACGGGCTATTGCATACTGGCGCGCTGCTGCTGAATATGCAGATGTTCGGCCTGCTCCTGGGCGGCATCATCTGGGGCGTGCTGGGCGATAAAAAAGGAAGGCTTTCGGTGCTGTTCGGCTCCATCCTGATCTATTCCCTCGCCAATATCGCGAACGGTTTCGTGGAAACGGTGCCGCAATATGCTTTCATGCGTTTCATTGCAGGCATTGGGCTGGCGGGAGAGCTTGGGGCGGGTGTTACGCTCGTTACGGAAGTGCTGCCGCGGAAAATAAGGGGCTACGGTACAACACTGGTGGCTACACTGGGCGTCATCGGGGCCATCCTGGCGTATTTCATGGCGGATCTTTTCCAGTGGCGCATTTCGTATTTCATCGGAGGCGGCCTTGGGCTGCTGTTATTGCTGCTGCGCGTCCGGGTAATGGAATCCGGCATTTACGCGAAAACAAAAGCGATGCAGGTGTCCAGGGGAAATTTCCTTTCGCTGTTTACAGATGGCGGCAGGGCGCTGCGTTACCTCCGGTGTATCGCCATTGGTTTGCCGATCTGGTTTGCAGTGGGTATCCTTATCACTTTTTCACCGGAGTTCGGCAGGGCGATGGAACTGTCTGCCCCTGTAGTGGCAGGCAAAGCGGTGATGCTGGCATTCGCCGGCCAGGTGTTCGGCGATATCGCAAGCGGGCTGCTAAGCCAGCTGGTACGCAGCAGGAAGAAGATCATCCTGTTGTTCCTGCTGCTGTCCGCACTCATGATCGCCGTTTATTTATTCCTTCCTTTCAAAGACGTTACAACCTTCTACATCATCTGCGCGCTGCTCGGTTTCACAAACGGCTACTGGGCTTTATTCGTAACCGTTGCGGCGGAATTGTTCGGCACTAACCTGCGTGCAACGGTAGCCACCACTGTTCCCAATTTCGTACGGGGCGCAGTGATCCCGCTCACTACTTTGTTCCTTTACCTGAAACCTTTATGGGGCGTGCTTTACAGCGCTGCTGCTGTGGGTTTGCTTACCATGATCATTGCGCTGCTGGCGCTGCGCGGACTGGCCGAAACCTTTGAGAAAGACCTTGATTACACGGAATAAAATTGTCCGTATCCGGACAATTTTGTGCAATATCGTACAGGATAAACTGGTATGGCTATATGAAAATGAATGAGTTATGTGATGGCATTAAACTTGCCTGCCTGGGTTATCATTGTTAGCGAAATTTTAACGCCCGGCGCCCCCCAAATAGATTGCTACCTGCCGGGCTGACTTACGGAAACCACGCTTCGGGCGTGGTTTTATTTTTCCACCGGGTGTATGGTCCTGAGCTTTTCCAGTATTTCAGCTTCCTTGAAGGGTTTGAGCACATAGCCGTCTATTCCGGCGGACATGTACGTTTCAAGATCTTCCTTCACCACGTTCCCCGTAATGGCCAATATAGGCAGTGTGGATTTTTTGGGATCGCTGAGGCCGCGGATGCGTTTGGCCAGGGTGAGCCCGTCCATTTCCGGCATTTGTATATCGGTCAGCACCGCATCGAACTGGTTGTTCTCCATCAGTTCCAGCGCTTCCACACCGTTGCCGGCAGACACGAAAGTGATGTTCAGCCTTTCGAGGATCATTTCCAGGAGACGGCGGTTGAGGCGGTTATCGTCTACCACCAGGATGTGCGACTGCCGGGGCTTCGGCCTGGCGGGCGGTTGCTGGTGAACAATGATGGTGTGGCTGGCGGGTTGATAGGGGAGCGCGAAACGGAAGGTGGTGCCTTTGCCGGGAATGCTTTCCACTTCAAGGGTGCTGCCGTGCAGCTCCACGATCTTGCGTACGATGGTAAGGCCCAGCCCGCTGCCCTCATGCCTGCCCGAAGTGCCTTTGGCCCCGGGCACCTGTGTGAACTCGTCGAAGATATGCGGCAGGTGTTTCGCGTCGATGCCTATACCGGTATCGGCCACGGAGATCTTCAGCACTGCTTTGCCATCGAGCGTTTGCAGGTCGGCATTTACTTTTACGCCGCCTTCGTTGGTGAATTTGATCGCGTTGCCGATGATATTGAACAATACCTGTTTCAAACGGAATGCA
>CBFHAF010000795.1:0-2266 GCA_965653435.1 uncultured Chitinophaga sp. | reverse complement strand
GAAGAATTCACCGGCCAGGAAAAAACACTGGAAGAACTGGAAGCCAAAAAACAGATCGTAAAACGCCCGGTGTTCGAGATCAATAAATCCGACGGCCGCCTGAAATTCAGGAAGGAAAGCTACGATATGGAGGCGAACGTGTATATGATAGACGTGAAAGTGACCAACGGCGCGGGTTCCCGTATTATCAAAGATGCGGTGGAAGTGAATGTGGTAAAAGGCAAGGACTTTGAATACCGCAACGACTATGCGTGGATCGTGTGCGCGGATTACGACTGGGACAACTGCGCCCCGTACTTCGATTCAGTGAACATCCAGATCGAGAGTTTCAAATATATGGGCCCGGGCAGCATGATGACCTGGAAGTTCAAAGATCAGAACGGCAACATCATGGACCCGAGCAAATTCCCTGAAGGCAGCAAGCAGAAGGGAAAGCGCCTGGAAGACTTCGTGTTCGCCTACCGCAAGTTCAGCGACCGCCTGGAGTACGACTGCGCGTTCCCTTTCAATGCAGGCAGCAACCCCCGCGAGTTCGAGTGGTGGGTGCCCGGCTCTTCATTCGGGAAAGATGCGCGGCACGACATGTTCGCGGCCGTCTTTTTCCAGATCTTCAGGCCCGGAAAGTGGGAGATCGTCTGGAAAGTACAGCTGCTTAACCAATAGACGGACATAGCAATTGATTTGAATACTGTATGAAAACAAAAGGCCCCGGTATCGGTCCGGGGCCTTTTTTATTTTTTATTCGTCATGATCTTTTCCTTCATCTGGCTCATAAACCCTTCCCGGTAGGTATCCCCCACAGGCACGGCTTCGTCCGTATGTTCCAGGTACACGAGGTTGCCTTCTATCATCCTGATAAAGCTTGTGGCCAGCAGGAACGATTTGTGCGTGCGTGCGAACTCGCTTGCCGGCAGGCGTTCTTCCAGGTCTTTCATATTCAGCAGCGCAATGATCTTTTCGCCCATCCGGGTATGTATCTTCACATAGTTCTTCAGCCCCTCTATCACCACAATGTCCCTTATATTGATCTTGATGAGCTTGCCTTTCTGTTCTGTTTTCACAAAAATAAAATCGTTCTCCTCTTTGGTGCCGGGCGTAACCGGCTGTATGAGCGAAAGGGCGCGCTGCGCGCCTTTGATGAAGCGGGCGAAGGAAATGGGCTTCAGCAGGTAATCCACCACTTCGTTCTCGAACCCTTCCATGGCGTATTCGCTGTAGGCGGTGGTAAGTATCACTTTGCACTTTCCGTTGATGGCCTTGATGAAATCGATGCCCGTCATAGACGGCATCTGCACGTCCAGGAAAATGAGGTCCACTTTATGCTGGTGCAGCAGCTGGAGGCCTTCCAGGGGGTCGGTCGTGGAATAGAGCAGGTTCAGGAAGGGCGTCTGTTTAATGTGATGGGCCAGCAGGTCTATGGCATGCTGTTCGTCGTCTATCACAATGCAATTGATCATATACTACAGGTTTATGATAAGTTCGGAGGTATAAAAATGTTCGTTCTCGGTCACGGTAAAGGTATGCCTGCCGGCGTACATCAGCTGGAGGCGCTGCCTTACGTTGTTCAGGCCGATGCCCGTGCTCAGCTCTTTGGGGCCGGCTTTCTTTTTATTGCTGATATAGAACCTGATCCTCTGCTGGTCCGATTCGGTGCGCACCACCAGCGGGTTGGCGGGGTCCAGCAGGTCGCCGTGCTTGAAGGCGTTCTCTACCAGGGTAATGAGTATCAGCGGGGTAATGCGGGCATTCGGGTTGTCTACCTGCTCGCTGTACTGGATGCTCAGCTTGTTGTTGAACCGCATCTGGTTGATCTCTATCACGTTCTTCATATGGGTTATTTCCTTGAACAGGGCTACTTTGCCCTGCACATCCTCTTCTTTCCCGAGTGCATACCGCATGATGTCCGACAGCAGGAGCACGGCATTGCTCACTTCCTCGCTCAGCGGCACGGTCTTGCTGTAGATGAAGCTTAAGGAATTGAACAGGAAATGCGGGTTGATCTGGTATTTGATGGCGCTCAGCTCCGCGTCCATCTTTTGTTTCTGCAGCTCGTCCTCCCGTTTGTTGCGGTTGTTGTAATCGATGAAGATGGCTACCACGAAGCAGACAAAAAGATGGAACAGGTAAGAAAATATAGTGATGAAGCTATAAAAGAGGAATTTGTTCCGCACCATGAAATTCCGCATGTTCTGCGGGTTGTTGCTGGCGTTGAAATCGGTTTTGCTGTATTCGTACAGGATTGTATAAAGGAGCTGGGCGGCAAACA
>CBFHAF010000794.1:0-2275 GCA_965653435.1 uncultured Chitinophaga sp. | reverse complement strand
GATAAACAACATTTGCCGCCGCATACTTTAAAAATGCTGCTGCATCATTACCAGCTGGGCATTGAGCTATGGGGTAAAAAATGCGCGCAGCTCAGCGGAGGGGAGAAAATGAAACTGACCATCTGCTGCCTGTTCGTCTCCAATGCGCATCCTGATATGATCATACTGGACGAGCCCGGCAATAACCTGGATATCAGCAGCCTGGAAGTGCTAACGAATGCTTTGAAAGCGTACAAAGGCACGCTGCTGCTGGTTTCACACGATACTCTGCTGGCGGAGGAATTGGGGATTGAGAGATTTATAGATCTCTAATACATCGCCTGGCTTTGGTGATGCGTTTCGAGCCTGGTCAGGTTGAGGTTGTAGGTAAGCCTTTGCTGCTGCACGCCGTTGGCAACGAGGTAAAGGAACTGCGGGTCGAAGTCATCCTGGTGATTCAGCGGTCTCAAGCCATTGTGATGATCGCGGCCGAAACATACCTGCGTGCCTTCAATGTCCACGGTGATCCGGTATCCGCTGCCTTCCTGGTCAATCCGCACCGGTAATTGCCACACTTTCCCCTGGTAGGAAATGCTGATCAGGTATTGTTCGGTAATCATAGAGAAAATAATTTGACGATGAAAAAAGGTACACCGAATTATATCATCAACATCCGGGCCAATGCAAGTGCGCGTTGCGCGTGGTTCTTCCGCCCGGAAACAGCCGTTTATTTTTCTAATGACGCTAAGGAAAACAAAGTTAAGGGAATGCCCATGCGCCGGCAAATATTTAAACAACCGTAGCTACTGTTCATAATCGAACAGCAGCAGGTCCGAGACCGGACGTTTTTACTTTATATTTTACCTGTAATCAGTTGAAATTCAGTTAGTTTTTTTCAGGGCATTTCCTTTGTGCGGCATGGTATGTAAAAAAACGCCCTTTATGTTCAGGAACTATTTTGTAACAGCATTCCGGCAATTGTCGAAGCAAAAAATGTACGCCATAGTGAAGATCGGCGGATTTGCATTGAGCATTGCCGCGTGTATGCTGATTGCTTTATACATCAGGCATGAACTGAGCTATGACCGTTATTATCCTGATGCGGAACGGCTTTACAGGGTGGTGATAGAAGAGAATGACAGGGGGGATAATGAAAAAGGCCTTTCCTTCCCTGCGCCGTTTGCGGCTGCGGTAAAAGAAGAGCTGCCGGAAGTGGAGCAGGTTGCCCGTATCATGTCTAACAATTTATTTACCGGCGCCGGCAGCAACCAGCTGCGGAGGGCTGATAAAGCGGAGAATTCATACGAAGAAGGATTTACCTATGCAGACCCGCAGCTGCTGGATATATTCAGCATCCCGATGGTGTACGGCAGTGCAGGGCGCGCATTGGAAGAGCCTAATACGATCGTTATTTCAAAGCGGAAAGCGGATAAATATTTTCCGGGTGAAAACCCCGTGGGGAAAGTTCTGTTTCTGAACGACGATCTGAATAAACCCTATACGATAGGCGGGGTGATGGAAAACTTTCCCTCCAACTCGCACCTGCAGTTCGATTTCCTGCTTTCGCTGAAGGGCGTTGAGTTCTGGCCGGGAGAGCAGACCAACTGGCAATCCAGCAACTACGAAAACTACCTGCGCCTGAAACCCGGAACCGATGCGGACCGCCTGGCACAACGGCTGCAGCAGGCCGTGCTGGACAAATATTACATCCCTGTCCTGAAACAGGCCGGCAATAAAGATGTGGAACGGATCGGCAAATCGCTGCTGTTGAAATTCCACCTGCAGCCGGTTAAAGATATTCACCTCCATTCTTACGATATCCAGGAGAGGGGCAGCTACGGCGACGTCCGTTTTATCTGGCTGTTTGGCGCGGTGGCCTGTTTTATCCTCATCATCGCCTGCATCAATTTTGTGAACCTGGCTACTGCAAGGTCTGCCAACCGCGCGAGGGAAGTGGGGCTCAAAAAAGCGATCGGCTCGGGCCGCGGCCAGCTGGTGAAACAATTCCTGGCGGAGTCTGCCGTGTACAGCTTATTATCTTTCATCGCCGGTATCCTGCTGGCGGCGCTGCTGCTGCCTTACTTTAATTCACTCGCCGGAAAATCGCTGTCTATGCCATGGACCGCCTGGTGGCTGGTTCCCCTGGTGATCGCTTCTGCCGGCGTGCTGGGCCTCCTGGCGGGCCTGTATCCGGCTTTTTATCTTTCTTCTATCCAGCCGGATGCTGTATTGAAAGGGCGGATGAGCAGCGGAACGAGGAATACGGGGCTGAGAAGCACCCTGGTCGTTTTTCAGT
>CBFHAF010000793.1:0-2283 GCA_965653435.1 uncultured Chitinophaga sp. | reverse complement strand
AGCTCAGCACCGGATGCCCGAGGGTGGAGCGGATGGTGAGCGCGTGGCGGGCGTAAGCGGAATAACCGGCCTTCATTCATTCTAACTCCAGGAAACCAGTGCAGACCCGCTTCCGGGTTATAAAAAAGCCGCCTCCTTAACCGGAGACGGCTTTTCCTGTTTCTAACCAGGTTTTCTATGGCGTTACTTTAATTGTAAACGTACGTACGGTATGATGATCTTTCAGGTCCGCCGCATCGATCCTGATCACGGTTTCCGCGCCGATGTTACCCAGCACGTAATTCACGTGATACACAGTGGGCGACAGCTGGAAATCCGTATAGGTTTCCAGGAGCTCTTCGCTCTTTCCTTTTTCCGTTTTATACATTTTGATCTCTTTCAGCTTCGAGGGAGCGCTTACCCGGCATTTGATATTCCATTCGGTAATGCCCGCGGCCAGCGTGGTGGAGACAAAATCGGCGTTTTCCACCTTGTCCTTTTCGTAGTATAACACTTCAGGCACGAACCTGTCCATGAAGTCGTCCTTTTTGCAGCTGCTGAATGCAGCCAGGGTCATCATGAGTAAAACCAGTATTTTTTTCATGTCAGTTCTTTTTTCTTGTTACCAGCCCGGATTTTGCTGCATGTTAGGATTATTGTTCACTTCAGACTGCGGGAGCGGCAACAGGTTGTGCCTCGGCTGGAATACCCTTCTCTCCCACACTTTAATGGAATATACAAATGAACCGTCCGGTTTTTTCAGCACGTCGTGTTCGTATACGACCTTCTGCGTTTGTTCCCCGATCAGCCAGCGGCGGATATCAAAGAAACGGTGCTCCTCGAATGCCAGCTCGATCCTGCGCTCGTTGCGTATGAATTTGCGCAGGTGTTTCTGGTCGGCAATGTTCCAGCCGTTCCTGGCGAAGGTGGTGGCAACATCCGGCATATCCGCACGCACCCTGATGAGGTCCAGTGTTTGTATCACCCCGGTACGGGCAGCCCCGTCGGGCAGGAATTCGTTCATGGCTTCCGCATAGCTCAGCAGGAATTCCACGTAGCGGTAAAGGGGGAAGTTGTGATTGGTTTGCCCGGTCACGCCATTGTTCAGGGAAACGTTCTTAGGGTCCATGAACTTGCGGAGGAAAAGGCCGGTATGACCGTACCCGTTCAGGAATTCCTGGCCAGTGGAACCGTCTTCAGCCCTCCAGGTATTGAAGGTAGTACCGCCGAACATCGCGCCGTTGTACCAGAGCGAATGATAGAACCGGGAATCGCGGTTGGCATACGGCTGCTGCGGGTTAAAACCCGATGCCGGGTTTATGACGAACCCGCCGTTGTTCATCAGCGGCACGCCGTAATCGTCTGTCTGGTATATGGGGTAGCCGTCCTTTGTTTCGAAACAGGCGGCATAATTATAAGTAGGCAAAGTAAATGAAGCGTCTCCCGCTTTCTGCATGGCGCCCGGAAGCTGCCATTTATCCAGCTCATTGGTCAGGCCTTTTTTGCCGTAGCTGAGGATGATCTCCGTATTCACGCGGGTAATGAACACATCGTACCAGCCGATGGCGTTCAATGAACCGGGGTAGCTGTTCTTATTGCCGAAAAAATTGTTGGCCCCGGTCTTCACCACCAGCGCATACACCGGCGCGCCGTTCTCGTCCTGGTGGTCCATAACCGCTTTTGCAGCGTCAGCGGCTTCTTTCCAGCGGTTAGCGTCGTAACCGCCCCAGGACCATGGGCTGGCAGGGCCGGATGCGGCGCTGTTCAACAAAGGACTGGCCAGGTGAAGCAGCAGGCGGGCTTTTATGGATTTGGCCACCCCGCTGGTCACCCGCATATAATCCACGCCCGTTTGCCGTGCAGGTAGGTGCGCCGCGGCTGTATCGCAATCCGCCAGGATGAACTCCTTCATCTCCTCCAGGCTGGCGCGGGCCGCCATCAGTTCAGGATCGCCCCGCTCCGGTACTTTGGTGATAATGGGCACGCCGCCATACCAGCGGACCAGTTCAGTATAATACAAGGCTCTCAGGCAGAGTGCTTCATATTTCAGGCGGTCCCTGATCTCTTCCGTTGCCATATATTGCTCCGGGTCTACAGGCACATTGTCGATCTTGCTCAGGAAAAGATTACAGGCGCGGATAGCCGCATAATAGTTGGCCCAGCGCTTGAACTTATCCGGCAGGCTGGTGGGATTATAGGCGCCAACATGCACGGTGTTCACCCAGCCCCACCAGGGACGCGATTCGCCGTCGTCGGTGGCTGCGTCGAGGTAAACGTTATCGTCCCAGCCATAAGGGATGCGGC
>CBFHAF010000792.1:0-2287 GCA_965653435.1 uncultured Chitinophaga sp. | reverse complement strand
CGGGGAATTCAAACAATTTTTCCCGGAAAACGCCGTGGAATATTTTGTGAGCTACTATGACTATTACCAGCCGGAAGCCTACATGCCGGTAAGCGATACTTATATCGAAAAAGACCTCGCAATCAATGAAGAGCTGGACAAGCTCAGGCTCCGCGCCACGTCCAACCTGCTGTCGGGCAGGCGGGACATTATCGTGGTGGCCAGCGTGTCCTGCATTTACGGTATGGGTAACCCCACCGACTTCGAGAACGGGATCATCCGCATCCACAAAGGGCTCACCATAGGCCGCAACACGCTGCTGCACGGCTTGGTGAACGCGCTGTACAGCCGTACCACCGGCGATTTCAACCGCGGCAACTTCAGGGTGCAGGGCGATACCGTGGATATTAACCTGCCTTACGTGGATTACGGCTACCGTATCACCTTCTTCGGCGATGAAATTGAAGAGATCGAAAGCTTCGACGTGAGCAACGGCAAACGCATCGGCACGATGGACACGGCTGCCATTTTCCCGGCCAACCTTTACCTGGCCCCGAAAGACCTGATGGTGCAGATCCTCCATGAAATACAGGACGAGCTGGCCGCCCAGGTGGAATACTTCAAGGCCGAAGGCAAGCTTATAGAAGCCCAGCGTTTATCCGAGCGCGTTAATTATGATATAGAAATGATCCGCGAGCTGGGATATTGCAGCGGCATCGAGAACTATTCGCGGTTCCTGGACAGGCGGAGGCCGGGCACCCGCCCCTTCTGCCTGCTGGATTATTTCCCGAAGGACTTTTTGCTGGTGATAGACGAGAGCCACGTGACCATCCCGCAGGTAAGCGGCATGTACGGCGGCGACCGCTCGCGCAAGCTCACGCTGGTGGACTACGGCTTCCGCCTGCCCAGCGCGCTGGACAACCGGCCGCTGAACTTCCACGAGTTCGAGAACCTGCTGAACCAGACCATTTTTGTGAGCGCCACGCCGGGTGAATACGAGCTGAAGCAAACAGAGGGCATAGTGGTGGAGCAGGTGGTAAGGCCTACCGGCCTGCTGGACCCGCCGATAGAAGTGCGCCCGAGCAAGAACCAGGTAGACGACCTGCTGGACGAGATCGATAAGCGTGTGCTGAAGGGCGACCGTGTGCTGGTGACCACGCTCACCAAGCGGATGGCCGAGGAAATGGACAAATACCTGCACCGTATCAATATAAAGAGCCGCTATATCCACTCCGAGGTAGATACCCTGGAACGGGTGGAGATACTCCGCGACCTGCGCCTGGGTAATATAGATGTATTGGTGGGGGTGAACTTGCTGAGGGAAGGGCTTGACCTCCCGGAAGTGTCGCTGGTGGCTATCCTGGATGCGGACAAAGAAGGTTTCCTGCGTGATGAGCGCTCCCTGACGCAAACGGCGGGCCGCGCGGCGAGGAATGTGGACGGGCTGGTCATCTTTTATGCGGACAAGATCACGGACAGCATGCAGCGGACCATCGATGAAACGGACCGCAGGCGTGAAAAGCAGCGTAAATACAATGAGGAACATGGCATTACGCCGAAAACCGTGCTGAAATCGAAGGAGCAGATCATGGGGCAGACCTCCGTACTGTCTATCCGCAACTTTGATGAGAGCAGCCCGTATGCCGTGCACGATGAAATGGCCATGGTGGCCGATGAAGGCGTTGCTTTCAACCGTAATACCGTGCAGAGCATCCCGCAGATGGAGAAATCGATCACGCGGGTGCGGAAGGAAATGGAAAAGGCCGCGAAGGACCTGGATTTTATGGAAGCGGCTCGTTTACGCGACCAGATGTTTGCCATGCAGCAGGAATTGGAGAATATGAAGCGGAAATAGTTGGCAAAACAACAAACATTGGATAGAAATATTTCTAATATGAATGGAGGGATAATGCGGTTTTTCAAAAAACAGTATTATCCCTTTTAATATTTAATTCGTTTACCATCAAACGTTTCAAGCGAATTATCGAATTTTGCAGTAGCACATTAGTACCGGCGGATTAGAATTTTGTAATCTCGATCGTTAGAACCGCTTAATACACTGTTTGTTAGCCAGTTAGCCCTAATTTTATACTTCTCTTAACATTATCATAACACCCAAAAACACAATTTATATTATTACTAAATAATATATGATTGCTTTCGGGCCTCCGTATTTCCCCTTATTTTCAAAGTTTTCCAATTTTGGTAAAAATTATTATTAAAATACTTGGAAATTATTTATAAATTTATTTTTGTAATTACCTATATATAACTAAGTTGGAAAAAGACTATAAATTTAATTTTGTCA
>CBFHAF010000791.1:0-2290 GCA_965653435.1 uncultured Chitinophaga sp. | reverse complement strand
CGGCAACAGGCCACTTCAAGCAGAACAGAACTGCCCGTGCAGCAATATCCCGCCGGCATCTATTACCTGCGGGTGGAGAAGAACGGGAAGTTCATCGTGAAAAAGCTCGTCATCGCCCGCTGATCTTTTAAGTAGTAACGTGAATATCAAATGGAAGCCCGCCGGTGATCTCACAGGCGGGCACTTTTGTGAAAGCCGTTGTATCCCGTTAATGATGTTTTGCGGATAAACCGCATCCGTGGGGGAGCAGCGGTCCGGGTGTTTGTGTTTATTTTTCCCAAAGCTGTGCGACCGGCGGAATGCCAATTTTTGTTTTCTGTGGATGAATTCTCAGAAATCGTCCTCATCGTCGTCTCCCTTTGACAGCGCGCCGGCGGAGCCGGAGCCGGCGGGAAGTATCACGGTGAAGAGGGTGCCCTCGCCGTGCGTGCTTTTTACGAGCAGCTGCCCGTTGTTGAGGCGGGTGAACTCCTGGCACAGCAGGAGCCCCAGGCCGCTGCCCCTTTCGCCGCCGGTGCCATAGGAGGGAATGGTCTTTAAGGAGAACAGCTCGCCCATCTTTTCAGGGGGAATACCGATGCCCTTGTCGTGCACGGTAAAGATGACGATTCCGTTTTCCTGCACGGCTGCAACGTGAATGCGGCCGCCGGGATGGCTGAATTTGATGGCGTTGCTGACGAGGTTGCGGAGGATAACGGCTACCTGTTCACGGTCTGCATATACAAAGATACCTTCCTGCATTTCCTGCGTTACCTGAAGGGATTTTCCTTCGATGCCGGGCTGGAACATCTGTAATATTTCATTGGTCAGCGGGGCAGGGGGGAAGTGCTCGGGCGCCGTTCTGATGCCGCGCATCTGCCCCATGCTCCAGCGCAGCATATTATCGATGGAGCCGCCGAGGTGGTGCACTTTTTTATACAGCTCTTCGGATGCTTCGAGCATATTGCTTTCGTTGTATTCGCCTTTGCGGAACATGTCCAGCAGCAGTTCCAGCGTGGCAAGCGGCCCGCGGATGTCGTGTGCGATCACGGAGAACAGCTTTTCCTTGTCGCGGTTCAGTGCGGCGAGGGCCTGGCGTTTGGCCTCCAGGTCCTGCTGGTAATCGGCATGCACCTGCTTGAAATAGCTCAACGCAAGGATGGGGAACAGCAGGGCGCATACCACGTTGAACACAATACGGGGAACCGGCACCAGGCCGGGCAGGTCGCCGCCGGTGAAATGAATGGCGAGGAAAGACGAAATGGTGACCAGCGAAAGGCTGGCGATCAGCCAGATATTGTCGTACACCAGAATAGTGACAATAAGGATGTTCAGCAGGAAATATTCCGCGCCGTTTCGGTACACCAGGGCGGTAATGCTGTACAGCACAATGCTGTAAACGATCAGCAGCATCCGGGCGCTGAGGTAACGCTGCTGCCGGTGGAGGTAGAACACGGCCAGGCTTCCCGCCACGTTCAGCCCGTTGAGGCCGCTTAACAGGTACCTGCCCTGAATTGCGTTAAGAATACAGAAAAGGGACATCAGCGGCACCCAGGGAAGGGCCAGCAGGTTCAGCAGCCGTGTGCGCCGGGCTTCAATAAAGGGCATTCCCTGCCGCACGCCAATATTGGCAATGCGCCTGAATAAGCTGTTGAACGGAGGCAGGGATAAAGCCGGCATAGGCGCAAAGATAAACATCCCAAGCCTACTGCGGGCAACGTTTCCGCATAAACCTGTACATTTGCCTCTTGAAAATTGACCAGGATGGCAGACAGATATTTCACCCGGCAGCAGTTTATTGCCAAATTCCCGGAAGAAGTGATCCTTGCAGCGGATGTGTATAAAAGGATGACCGGCAGCGGCTTTCCAGAATACGCGCTGGCGGAGTTTGACGTGTATTTTGTATCGGATGCGCAGGAGAAGCTGGAAAAGCTGGCCGCCTTCCTTACGGCTGTTTACGGGATGAAAACGAAGTCCATCGGCATGCAGAACGGCCAGTGGGAGCTGGAGACACTCTCCCCGAAATTCCCGGTAGATGCGGACAACCTGCTGTGCTGGGCCATAGACCTGGCGATCAAAGGCTACGAGCACGATTGCCGGCTGGACGGATACGGCACTTTTGCAGGGGCGGACAGCAAGGAATTCCAGGATGAATCCACCAGCCGGCTGGCTTATTATTTTGAGCTGGGCATGGAATCGTACCGGCAGCGGAACTTCGGGGCAGCAGTGATCAACTTTACAACAGCCATCCGCATTTTCCCGGAGAATGCGAATTCCTGGTATTCCCGTGCCATCGCCAAAGAGGAAATAT
>CBFHAF010000790.1:0-2292 GCA_965653435.1 uncultured Chitinophaga sp. | reverse complement strand
CTCGGCAATACCTATTTGAAAAAATCTTTCGGGAAATTCTTTAATAAAGGCTTCAGGAAAATAAAAGGCCGTCTCTGTATACCAGGGACGGCCTTTGTATTTTGTGCATTGCATTTTCAGGAAGGAGGATTTCAGCCCCTCTTATCGCTTATAAATGCCGTTGCATCTATCTCCACCAGGTAATCAGGATGCGCAAGGGCTGCCACTATCAGCCCGGTGATGGCCGGCGGCGCCGCAACTTCGCTCATGAACGGCGCAGCGGCCTGGTACCCCAGCGCCGGGTTCTGCCCCTGGACAATATAGATGGTGAATTTTACCACGTCATTCAACGTAGCGCCGCAGGAGGCCAGCGCCGTAATGATATTGCGCATTACCTGTTCCGTTTGTGCGGTCAGATCGCCCTTGCCGACTAGTTCGCCCTTCGCATTCACCGCGTCCTGGCCGCCTATGTAAATGGTTTTGCCGGGGCCTTCGGTTACGACCATCTGGGAGAATGCGGGGCTTTTAAATAAGCCTTCGGGATTGATATGCTGTATATTGTTCGCCATGTTACAGTTGTTTATAGTGCAGGTAATGTATCGATGCACAAACTTTACGCCAGATACTTTACGTATTTCAATGTTGTTTCAACACGTTTGACAACGGAATGCCCGCTGGCATGGACCGTTTCACCGGTTGAAACTCCTGGCGAGGCTATCGGTAATATCACGGCCTATCCGCCCGTCTTTATCCAAGGAAGGGTTGAAGATGGTGATGCTCATGCCTGCAATTTTCCCCGTTGCGAGCAGGTTGCCGACCAGGTATTCCGCCTCTTCAAAGCTGAGGCCGCCGGGCAGCCGGTATTCCACCGCGGGGTTAATAGCGTCGGCCAGCACATCCAGGTCATAATGCAGCCAAAATCCTTCGGTACCGGTTTTATTCATCTGTTGTAAGACCTGCGCGGTGACGTTTTCTATTCCGTTCCGCGCTATTTCGTCGAACCCGAAGCAGGTAATGGGAGTGTCCCTGATCTCCTGCGAGCCGAAGCGGCGGGTTTCTTCCTGGTCGCGCTGCCCGACCTGTATCACATTTTCATCCTCCACGTAAGGCCGCAGCTGTTCCATGTTTGTAAGGGCTTCAGGCCCCCGGCCGGTCACGATGGCCAGGTCCATGTCCGCCACTTCGCCGGTGGTGGATCTTTCGGGCTCATAAAAATCGGCATGCGCATCAACAAACACGAGGCCGTAACAGCCTTTTTGTTTCAGGGAAGGCATAATGCCGAGCAGGATGCTGCAATCGCCGCCCAGCACCAGCGGGAAATGCTGCCCGTCCACCGAACGCGTAACCGCTTTGCGCAGCACAGCGGAAAAGTCCTGCAAAGCCTTCGTGTTGAGGCAATGGGTGTCTTTATCCCTTTCGGGCGAATATAAATGGTTCAGCGTCGGCACTTCCGTTACGGGCCGGGTAATGCCGAGGCGTTTGGCAAGGCCGTTATCCAACAGCGTCTGGCCCAGCAATTCCACACCGGTGGGAGACAGGCCGAGAATGGAGGGCGCCAGTAATATCTCGATGGTTTGCGGGTTTAACATTGCAGGTATTTTTTGCGAAAAGCGCTCAAAAAATGAACCATGATGCGACGGGGAGACGTCTTCAACAGTCACAAGAAATTCCCGTGCTGCTGAATTGCAGGCACGGCCTGCCGGCGGCGTATGCTGCGGCAAATGAAAAACTATGGTTGTTGTATTTTAATTCCCCAAAGGAACGGACGCAGAGGCAGGCTATTTTACCTGCTGAAAGGGATGCTGAAGATAAATGATCAGAAGATTCAACGCCAGGAAAGGCAGCTCTATGAGCACACCTTTGAGGTCCTTGTCCTGCAGGTGAAAACAGATGATCATTAAAATACCGGCGGCCATCAGGAAATTGCCCCAGAGGAACGTTCTGGGGAATAAAATAAGCAATGCGGCGAGCATGGTGACCAGCCCGTTGATCATCAGGCCGGTTCTGCCGAAGCCCCATTTGCTGAACATGTTCATCATTTCAGCTTTGCCGGAAAACATGGCATATCCCTGCTTGAACCCCATGAACACGGCTACAAGGATAAGTACGGCGGATAAAATGCGGATCAGCATATCTTAAAGTTATGCTTTTTCCCCTTACAGTTCGTCCTCCCGTTCCCGGGTGATCGTTTTGTTCACTTCCACCGGGTCGTCCGGGGAGGGCGGAAGCAGCTCTTCACGGTCGCGGCGGTTCCTTCTGATGAGGAATACCACGAGGAAAACGCCGGCCAGTACTGCCAGCAGTATTAACATG
>CBFHAF010000789.1:0-2308 GCA_965653435.1 uncultured Chitinophaga sp. | reverse complement strand
GTGTGGCGCCGTCTATCTTCGCGGTGAGGGTCAGCGCGAAATTGCGGTAAAGGTTGCCGAACGCTTCGAGGTAACCTTCGGGGTGGCCGCCCGGAGTACGGCAGTTATGGGTTGCATAGCTGCTCAGGTGAGGGTTGCCTGCGCCCGCGCGGAGGATCTCCGTGGGTTTGTCCAGCCATTTCACCAGCAGGGTATTGGGTTCCTGCTGCGCCCATTCCAGACCGCCTTTTTCGCCGTAGACGCGGATCTTGAGCGCATTTTCTTCGCCCGCCGCCACCTGTGATGCCATCAGCACGCCTGCGGCGCCTTCGTTGAAGCGCAGCAGAACGGCGCCGTCGTCGTCCAGCATACGGCCTTCCACCATTACGTTCAGATCTGCGCAAAGCTTGTCTATCTGCTGGCCGGTAATGTATTCGGCCAGGTTGGCGGCATGTGTGCCGATGTCGCCCATACAGCCGCTTTTACCGGAACGTTTGGGATCGGTACGCCAGGCTGCCTGGGCGTTGCCTTCGCGCTCGCTGAGCTTGCTGAGCCAGCCCTGCGGGTATTCCACCCATACCTTGCGGATCTTGCCGAGCACGCCGTTCCTGACCATCTGGCGGGCCTGCTTTACCATGGGGTAGCCGGTGTAGGTATGTGTGAGCAGCAGGGTAAGACCGGTCTGCTCTACTTTTGCTTTCAGTTGTTTGGCTTCGTCCAGCGTAAAGGTGATCGGTTTTTCGATCACTACGTGGAAACCTTTGTCCAGCGCCATCATGGCGGGCTCAAAGTGCGCAAAGTTGGGCGTTACGATGGTGATGAAGTCCAGCTTTTTGTCTGCCGGCATTTTAGCTTCATTTTCCAGCATCGTTTTGAAGTCAGTATAAATTCGGTCGCTCTCCAGGAACAGCGAGCGGCCGGAATCCTGTGCAATTTCGGGGTTGATGCTCAGCGCCCCTGCTTTCAGTTCGATCAGGCCGTCCATATTGGCGGCAATACGGTGGATGGCGCCGATAAAGGCGTCTTTGCCACCCCCGATCATTCCCATTCTAAGTTTCCTGTCCATACTATATTTTGATTTCGATATGATTACTTGATTATGCGGTTTGTGCTTCGGCGTGGAGGTTCACCTTGCTTTTGTTGCGGTAAACGAAAAACAGGATGGCGAATGCCACGATGAGGATGATGGGCATGATCATCACTGTGGTAAGCGTATCCCTGCCTGCCTGCAGGTTTGCAGTGGCTGCGTCCGCTCCGGCCTGGAGGGCCTTGGCTTTGTTGTTGTCGAACCAGTTGCCCATGAAAGGCAGGATCACGGCTACGCTCAGCATGCCCGCGCCGCCCATGATGTTAAGACCGATTGCACCGGTCTTGGGGATATATTCTGATACAAAACCCAGCATGGTGGGCCAGAAGTAACAGGTGCCGATAGCAAATACGAACGCAGCTGCGAAAGTTACGTAACCGGTGGCGTTGCTCAGCCAGTACAGGCCGATGGCGGTGAAAATGGCGGAGAGCAGCAACATGCCGGCAGGGTTCAGCTTATGAACTACAGGACCTGCAAAAAGGCGGCCGACGGCCATGATCCCGTTAATAAATACAAATATCAGGATAGCAGAAACGCCTACCTGGCCCAGCAGCGTTTCGATCCACTGGCCGGTGCCCAGTTCGGTGGCCGCGGTAAGGAACATGCAGAGTACCATGAATATGAAAAGCGGGCCGATGCAGGCCTTCAGCATATCGCCGTAAGAAACGCCGGCGCTCACCCTTTCTGTTTCAGGGAACCTGGCGGAAGAAAAAAGGTAGCCGTACAGCGCGATGGGAACCAGCAGGATGCCCATAAGCCACTGCCAGCTCAGCTGAAGCTGATCGATCATAAGATAAGCGATCAGGCCGCCGATCACGTTCCCGCCGGGGAACCACATGTGAAAACGGTTCAGCATCTTGGTTTTTTCACCGGAGTAAATGGTGGCTACCAGGGGGTTACAGGCTGCTTCGATGCTGCCGTTGGCAATGCCGATCAGCAGGGTGCCGAGGAACAGCGGCCAGAAGCTCATGGAGAAGATGGTGAGCACTACCCCGGCAATGTGGCCGAAGAAAGCTACATACAGGATCTTCTTCATACCCACAACGTCCACCAGCGGGCCGCCGATGATCTGGGCCAGGGTGAAGCCCCAGAAGGCGGTGCCGGCAATAATGCCAACCTGCTCGTTGCTGAGCGTGAAATCGGATCCCCATAACGACATGATCCTCGCGCGGATGGCAAAGGTCATAGCGGTTACAATTAATGAAAGACAGCTGGTGTAAAAAAGCTTTGTTGGCTGTATCT
>CBFHAF010000788.1:0-2311 GCA_965653435.1 uncultured Chitinophaga sp. | reverse complement strand
TTGCAGGGAAGAGGGTATGAGTATAAGGATTTACAGGTCCTTTCTTAACAAGTACTTTGGGTTGTTATGTGAGACGTATGAATTTGCCGGAGGTATCCTAAGCTGAGCCACCCACCATTTTTATATATCTAAATACGAACCAGGGAAGGCTTATGATGAAATAATATTGTTTCAAAAAAAATAAACATGCTGTTATGAAAAAAGGAGCGAACTACAGCCTGCGTTTCAGGCTACGCCGCAAATCCCGCCCGGAAATATTAGAAAGAAGGAGGTCCGTTCAGTTCTTGAAAAGCTTGAAGGGGAAAACTCCCCTTTATCCTGAAGTTTATGCCAGAGCTGAGGAATCGTTAAAGCATTCCTTCTGGCTTAAGGAACTTGACACGCTATTCGCCCCGCCGCGAATGAGGGATAGCAGGTAAGCCATCTTTTTTTATTTAAGACAACGAAATATGAAGCACGAAAAAATAACGATCGGAATTCCTGCAGGCAAAACTTGAGGAGTTATTGGAAGGAAGAGGTTCGAAATCGCTCACTTAGCCAAACAAAACCAACCGCTCATACTATAAGAAAGGGGCTGCCCCTTACTTTGGTCAGCCCCTTTCTCAATAATGTCTATTTATACCGCCGGCAACTAACCTTTCACTACACGGATGATATCATCCTCCACAGTAAGGTTATAAGCAGGGTTTTTGCCCTTGATGTAAGCCGTCAGCTCTTCCATGGTCGGGTAATCGTTCTTGCCTACAAAGCCGCGGGCGTCATCTATCAGCAGCACATGGCCGATATCGTTTTTGAAGATGGCGTCCAGCTCTTCGAAAATGGGGCAGTCTTTTTCCCCGCGCGCGGTAATGCCGTGAGAATAGTGGCCGTCCAGCCAGAAAAGGGCCGGCTCTTTCAGCGCAGGCACCACTTCATGCAGTACTTTACCGCTGTCTCCCTGGTGCAGCTGCACATTGGCGTTCCTGCGGAAACGCAGGCGGGCGCGCTCATACAGGTCCTGGCTCAGCTCTATGGATATTACCTTATCGAACTCACGCAGCTGCACGTCCACCATATCTCCCAGGTAGGTGCCGGTTTCCACGAGGGTGCCCAAACGGTAGCGCTCGCGGTATGCACGGATGGCCTTCTGTTTTACGATGTGCGGTACATTATCTGCAGGCTTGCCTTGTTTCACCCATTCGGAAAATACGTTTTCGGCATTTGCCTGGTTCTTGCGGAAGCGTTTCCGGGCGATCTGTACTTTAAGGATGTTCAGCATGGTTGACAGGGTTGCAAAAGAACGGGAGCTGCTGAAACAGCTCCCGCTCCGGAATTATTTAATGAGCGTGCACATGTACGTGCTCGTCTTTAAAAGCTTCGCGTGGTTTCAGGCCCAGCAGCTCAAACATCATATGATCCTCTTCGAATGAAGGGTTCTTGGTGGTGAGCAGCTTTTCGCCGGTGAAAATAGAGTTGGCTCCTGCCATAAAGCACATAGCCTGTTCGGAAAGGCTCATTTCCGCACGGCCGGCGCTCAGGCGCACCATAGCTTTCGGCATCAGGATGCGGGTAGTTGCGATCATACGCACCATATCCCAGAACTCAACTTTCGGCAGATGCTCCAGCGGGGTGCCTTTTACGCGGGTCAGCGCATTGATGGGCACTGAATCCGGATGCTCAGGCATGGTGGAAAGGGTAAGGAGCATGTTAATGCGGTCCTCATGACTTTCACCCAGGCCGATGATGCCGCCGCAGCAAACGGTTACGCCTGCTTTGCGTACGTTGTCGATCGTTTTGAGGCGGTCGTCGTAAGTACGGGTAGTGATGATCTCGCTATAATATTCGTCTGAAGTGTCCAGGTTGTGGTTGTAGGAGTAAAGGCCCGCATCCGCCAGCTTTTGCGCCTGCGATTCGGTAAGCATGCCGAGGGTGCAGCATACTTCCATGCCTATCTCGTTCACCCCTTTCACCATGTCGATCACACGGTCGAAGTCGCGGTTATCGCGTACTTCCCTCCATGCCGCGCCCATACAGAAGCGGGTGGAACCGGCTTCTTTGGCTTTTTTGGCGTACTCCAGCACTTCGTCCTTCTTCATCAGGGCCTGTACGTCGATGCCGGTATTATAACGGGCTGCCTGGGGGCAGTAAGCACAGTCTTCGGAACAACCGCCGGTTTTGATGGACAGCAGGGTACAAACCTGTACCTCCGCAGTATCCTGGTATTCACGGTGCAGGGTGGCTGCACGGTACATCAGCTCCAGTAACGGCGTGTTATATATATCCTTTATTTCTTCAAGTGTCCAGTCGTGACGGATCATAAACTTCGGATTTA
>CBFHAF010000787.1:0-2313 GCA_965653435.1 uncultured Chitinophaga sp. | reverse complement strand
TGGCTGCCGGCCACGAGGTCTGCATGCCGGTTTACATATATCAGCTCCTGGCCGGGCAATTCCATAATGGCGGCAAGCCCGTTCCAGTTGTCCATCATGGCGGCGTTCACCGCCAGTAAAAAATGTATGTCAGGTGATTGGGATTCCTGGTGCATGAAACTATGAGTTGTGATAAGTATGGGTTGTAAAAATCAAACGGGAAATTAGGAATTTTACGCCGTTTTCCGGCAAACAGAAAGACGGAACCTTGTCAGGTCCGGGAGGAAAAGAGCATTTCAGCATCTTCCTTCCTGCAGAGCGCGGTGCCTGGGTTCATAGTAGCGGCGGTGCCGCAGGCGATGCCGAAGCGGACGGCCTCCGGCAGGTCCATTCCACGCTGAAGGGCCAGCACGATGCCGGCCACCATGCTGTCTCCCGCGCCTACGGTGCTCAGCCGTTTTACAACCGGCGCAGGTATCTTTTTTGCTGTTTCCAGTGTAACCAGCAACGCGCCCGATCCGCCCATCGATACCACCATGGCATGGCAGCCGTGTTCCCGGATCACTTCGCGCGCGGCAGATACAGCATCGTCTTCCATCAATTGCTCACGCCCCGCCAATGCAGCCAGCTCCCCGAGGTTGGGCTTTGCCAGGTAAACGCCCGCCTGCAAAGCATTCCGCAGCGCATCACCGGAAGTATCCACGATCATCCGTGCATTTTCACGCGCGGCAATTCCCGCAAACTCACGGAATATACCGGGCGAAATGCCCGCTGGCATGCTGCCGCTTATTACCAGGTATTCCGCATCTTTCAGCGCAGCCTGCAATGCTTTCAACAGATCGCCGGTTTCTGTTTCAGTTATTTCAGGGCCGGGCATGATAAACCGGTATTGCCGCCCGCTGGAACGGTCGGTGATATTCAGGTTCTCCCTGGTATCCGCCGCAATTTCCACGGGAATACCGGTAATACCTTCTTTTTCGAGTAAAGCGGTAAGCCGTTTACCTGAATGCCCGCCGGAAAAATATAAGGGCGCAGCTTCGCCGCCCAGCCGGACGATAGCCCTGGCCACATTGATCCCTCCTCCGCCTGGCTCAAATACCGGCCGGTCGCAACGCAGCTTTTTGTCCGGCTGCAGGGAACCAACGGTACTTGTCTGATCCAGCGCGGGGTTCAGGGTAACGGTAAGTATCTGCCTCATGCTTTGTTCAGGTTATGAAAAGGCCGCTGCTCCTGCACTTCCCTGCCTACCAGGTAAAGGAACTGCGGCTCAAAATCGTCCTGGTGGTTCAGCGGCACCAGGCCGTCGTGCTCGTCGCGGGCAAAACATACTTCTATGCCTTCGATGTCCACGGTGATCCTGTAATCAATACTTTCATAACAGATGCTGACCGGCAATTGCCATGCCTTACCATGATAATAGACCCTGACCAGATAACGTTCGGTTTTCATACCCAGGTAATTTAGATATTAAAAATACATGACGAATATTTCATAACATTTCATCAGCGTCCACACGAGCAATTCCCGGAGAAAAGGCAGCCCCAGCCATGCGAGGAGCAATACAATACCCCATGCTGCTTCCGTAGCATTGATAACCGGTTTCACCTGGTGCCGGGGAGCGGTTTGTGGATAAGCTGTTTGAGGATGAGCGGTTTGCATAAAAAAGAATTTAATCGTGAATACTTCCGTAAATCTCGTACGATCCTGCCTTTGTTAAAATGACCCTGTGTTGCGGAAGGAATGATACCGGTCATCGCTGGTGAAGCCGGCGGTCATTTGCCTGGTATGTTTTAGCCGGTAAATTGGCGTATAAATTATTCTTTTATAACAATACCCGGTCTCCATATGTTTGCCAATGTATTTTCTCCCGAGTTCTTCGTAACGAATGGCCTCAGCCTGCTGATACTGCTGATGGCGTTTATAAGGCCTAAGTTAAGCCAAATGTGGCTGGCGCTGTTATTAATTTCCGCCGCGGTTGTAAACGGCGTGCTCGCATTTAAATCGCCGGAGCTTTACCTGTATTTCGCGGATGTGGCGGTATACGACTGGTACGTAAATTTTATCAGGGGGCCCTTCAGTGAAAGGATCACATTGATAGTAGGCACCATTGCTGTTCTGCAGCTGCTGACGGGTTTCGGCATGACCAGCAGGGGCCAGCTGGGGAAATTCTCTTTTATGGCCGCGATGATATTTTTCTGGGCCATTGCCCCGCTGGGAGCAGGTGCCGCATTTCCCGCGCCGGTGTTCCTGGGAGCGGCCTGCGTGGTTATTTTACTGAAATGGAATAAAATCCTTTTGCCTGTACATTGAGAATTGCCTATTTTTATGCCATCT
>CBFHAF010000786.1:0-2324 GCA_965653435.1 uncultured Chitinophaga sp. | reverse complement strand
GGCTAAAACGTTTTAGTGTAAGGCCCGCGTAACGGGGCAGCGAACAGTGAAAATTCCATGTGGTCAACCAGAATAATACCGGCAAACAAACACCAGCAGTGAACAAAACCTAAACTATAAACAGGCCATTTTCGTAGCAACAAACAACCAAAACACAAACAACGCAACACAGAACACTAACAGCATTGTAAACCAAAAACCGCTTTGAACAAATACAGGATCGCTAATACCAGGTCCTCTATTTCCCCATTCAACCAACCCGGCGCTTAGCCCGGGCAAACCGCAATTTTTTACGCATTTAAATTAAAACAGTGAACAATGAAAAGAACGCTACTACTTTTAGCGGTCTTCATTAGCCTGTGCAATCAAATCTCCTTTGCACAGGCTAAAAAGACCGTAACCGGAACCGTGCGTAACGCCAGCGGGGAAGGCCTCCCGGGTGTTACCGTCACCGAAAAAGGCACCAGCAACGGCGCCATCTCCCAGGCAGACGGCAGCTACCGCCTCAGCGTAGCAACCAACGCCACCCTCGTATTCAATTACATCGGCTTCCTCCGCCAGGAGATCAGGACCGGTGAAGCCGCGTCCTACAACATCACCCTTCAGGAAGATGTCACAGGCCTCGATGAAGTGGTGGTGACCGGCCTCAACATTCCCCGCGCCCGCAAAGCGCTCGGCTACTCGCAAGGCACCGTGAAAGCAGAGCAGCTGGAAAACATCGGGTCGCCCGTGAACGCGTTCAGCGCGCTTTACGGCCAGGTGGCAGGCCTTAAGATCACCGGCACCGCCCTTGGGCCCGCAGGCGGCATCAGCATCAACATCCGCAACGCCGTAGCCCTCGCCGAACAATCCAGCAACAGGCCCCTCTTTGTGATAGACGGTATTCCCATGCTGGACTGGCAGACGGACATCAACCGCAGCACCGGCAACGGCCTCAACGACCTGAACATGGACGACATTGCCACGTTCGACGTGCTGAAAGGCGCCAAAGCAGCCGTGCTCTACGGCTCACAGGGCGCCAACGGCGTGATCCTCATCACCACCAAAAGCGGCACCAAAAAGAAAGGCTTCGGCGTAGACGTAAATCTCAGCCATTCGCAGGACCGTGTGTGGATCATGCAGGAATTCCAGAACGAATACGGATCGGGCTTCCCCGCGGCATGGGTGAACCCGGGCGTGGTAGATGCGGAAGGTTTCTACCAGCGTTTCGGAAAACAGGCCTACTACCCCACCAACTACAACTTCGGCCCTAAAATGGACGGCCGCCAGATACTCTGGTACGACAGCGTAATGAGGCCCTATGTGGCCCAGCCGGACAATATCCGCGACTTCTACCGCAACGGCAACACCAGCTCCGCCAATGTGGCCCTGCAGGGCGGCGGTGAAAACGGCGGCTTCCGCGTGTCCTATACCCGCAAGGATTATAAAGGCATCTTCGAAGGATTTAAGCTGCACGACAACAACTTCACCTTCAACGGCAACATCAAGATCACCAACCGCGTGAACTTCAAGCTGGTGAGCACTTATGCGAACACCTTCAACCATAACTCGCCGCCTACCAACCAGGACGTGTTCGTGACCTACGGTGTGCCCCGGCAACTGAGCACGGAACTGCTGCGAACGCAGATCGTGGACCATGCGAACGATGATTATTTCTGGTGGGCCATGGACAACCGGCAGAGCCGCTATCCCACCGGCGGCATCGTGCGTGAAGGGTTGGCCGGCAACTACTTCTGGAACCAGATGCAGAACGACTACGATAACACCCGCAACCACTTCATCAATTCCGCGACCATCGACGTGGATATCGCCAAGGGCCTTAAATTCCAGCTGCTGGGTGGCTTCGATTGGGTAACGAACAAGAACGAACAGAAAGAAAAGCTCCGCAGGCCGCTCTCCATGGGCGAAGGCGGCAGGTATTACCTTTACAACAGTACCGATGTATATTACAACGGCCAGGCGATGGTGAGCTATGAAAAACAGCTCAACTCTGATTTCAGCCTGAATGCCTTTGTGGGTGGCGTGATACAGAAACGCACCAGCGACTGGACCAGCAGGACAACACGTAACGGGTTCATCACCCGCGACTGGTTCTCCTTTAAGAATTCAAAGATGACACCTACTGAAAGCGACGGTTTCCGCCGCTACAGCCAGCTTTACGGCGCATTCGGATCCGTGCAGATCGGGTTCAAGGAATGGCTGTACCTGGAATTACAGGGCAGGAACGACTGGTCGTCTATCCTTCCGCCATCCAACAATTCTTACTTCTATCCCGGCGCCAGCGTTTCATGGATATTCAGCGAACAGCTCAAAATGCCGGCATG
>CBFHAF010000785.1:0-2326 GCA_965653435.1 uncultured Chitinophaga sp. | reverse complement strand
CTTCAGCAATTGCAGGAAGCGGCGGCCGCCTGCCAGGGCGAAACGGTGATCATTACATTCGACCCGCACCCGCGGGAGGTTCTGGCCCCGCACGATAAAACCGTGCGCCTGCTCACCACGCTGGACGAGAAGATACACCTGCTGGAAAAATTCGGCATCAATCACCTGGTGGTGGTGCCTTTCACCAAAGCTTTCTCCGAGCTTTCCGCCAGGGCTTACCTGGAAGATTTCCTCATCAGCACTTTCCGCCCGCATACTATCATCATCGGCTACGACCACCGCTTCGGCCACAACCGCGAAGGCGGGCTGGAACTGCTCGAAGCGGAGCAACAGCAATACGGCTTCCGGCTGCTGGAGATCCCGCAGCAGGTGGTGCACAACCTTACCGTAAGCTCCACCAAGATCCGCAAAAGCCTGCAGGAAGGCGCCATCCAGCTGGCGGACGAGCTGCTGGGCTACCCCTATTTCATCAACGGCACGGTGGTGCATGGCGACAAAATGGGCCGCAAGCTGGGTTTCCCCACGGCCAATATAGCGCTGAACGACGCACGCAAGCTGATCCCCGCACAGGGCGTGTATGCCGTAACGGTAAACGTTGCGGGCAACTGGTACAAAGGCGCGCTCAACATCGGCACCCGCCCCACTTTCAATGGCACAGAGCTGCGCATAGAGGTATATATCCTGGATTTTGACCAGGAAATATACGATGCGGCCATCCGGGTCGATTTCCTGGAATATATCCGCTCCGATAAAAAATTTGATTCTGTGGAAGCGCTGGTGCAGCAAATGAAGGATGATGTGCTGCAGGCCCGCGAAATAACTTCACGGGCGTAAAATCCGTCAGGGCCGCATGATGCGGTATACCAGCTCTTTCAGCAACTCCCCGTCTTCATTCCCGCTGTCTCCGATGCCGATGCTGCGCAGGTTGTACTGGTGCAGCAGCAGGATAGCTCGTTCCGTGCCTTCCGGCCCGAACTTGCGCGCGGCTGCGGTGTAATCTTTCAGGAAAAACGGGTGCACGCCCAAAGCGGCGGCCATTTCCTTCTCCCCGCCTTTGATGCCGAAAAGCAGGTTCATCTTGGAAAAATAATTATACAAAGCCGGTATGAGCATCTGAATAGGTGCGGCTTTGGGGTTGGCGGTGAAATATTTGACGATGCGCATCACCTTCACCATATCCATCTGGCCGATAGCGTTCTGCAATTCAAATACATTGTATTCCTTGCTGATACCTACATATTTCTCGATATCGCTTTCGTCGATCTTTTTGCCTTCGGGAAGGTTCACCAGCAGCTTATCTATTTCGTTGGCGATGCGCGACAGGTCGTTGCCGATATGATCCGCCAAAAGGATGCAGGCCTTCTCTGAAATGGCCAGCCCCTGCGTGCGCACATAGGTTTCGGCCCAGGAAGGCAGCTGGTTGTCGTACAGTTTTTTGGTGGACAGCATCACGCCCCTGTCTTTAATAAGTTTGGCCATTTTGCTGCGCCCGTCTATCTTCCCCTGCTTGTGGGCAACCACGAACACGGTGGAATCCAGCGGCTTATCGATGTAAGGTTCCAGCTTCAGGAGGTCGCGCATGGCCTGGGCCTCTTTGAGGATCACCACCTGGCGTTCGGCGAACATGGGGTACCTGCGGCAGGCGTTGATCACGGTGGCCCAGTCGGTTTCCTTGCCGTATAGCACGGTGAGATTGAAGCCTTTATCCGCTTCGCTGAGCAGGTGATGTTCCGCGTAATTCACAACCTGGTCAATAAAAAAATCTTCCTCTCCTTCCAGCCAGTAGAGCGAGCGGAACTTGTTATTCTTCCAATCTTTGATAATATCCTGGTAATCCATGTTTCCTTCTCCTTTTTAGTTCACGACGGACACGCTCTCCTTTTCCATCAGGGGCAGCCCCTTGAAGCGCAGCAGCAGCTGGCCTACCGTCAGCACGTCTTTCTGGCAATACTCCACGATCCTGGGCAGGTCCTGCCCGTTCCAGTACACCTCTCCCACCATGCTGCCGTCTATATCGTCCTTCGGCGTAGGTACGCCCAGTACGGCGGCCAGCAGCTTCAGGGATGTATAATTCTTAAAGTCCCCGAAACGCCAGACCTGGAGCGTATCCAGCAGGGGAAGCTCCCAGGGTTTGTACTGGTGGATCTGCAGGGGTACCGGCAGCGGCAGGCTGTTGATCACCGCGCGGCGGCAAATATAGGGAATATCAAATTCCTTGATATTATGCCCGGCGAACTGGAACCGGGGGTTTTTCACGGAAAATTTTTCCACCAGGTCCATGAACCCGGCAAGCAATTCTTTTTCGTTATGCCCGTAAAAGGATTTT
>CBFHAF010000784.1:0-2326 GCA_965653435.1 uncultured Chitinophaga sp. | reverse complement strand
GAACCCTGTGCGCTCATTGCGCTCGGAATAATCCTTACCGGCAATGATCCGTAACTACCTGAAAATAGCGCTGCGTAACCTGTGGAAACACAAGACCAATACGCTCATCAACCTGCTGGGGCTTACCGTGGCATTCACCATTTGCCTGCTGCTGCTGCTGAGCGTGTACTATGAGTTTTCCTTCAACAAGTTCCACAGGAACCCGCAGGATCTTTACCGCACTTATTTTTCCGCTCAGCTGCCTGAGCGCACGGACTTGCAGCCTTCCATGCCTGAGCCCATGCTGAAGGCCCTGAAGGAACAATTCCCCGCCGTGGAATACGGCACGCGATACAACCGGAACACCTGCGAAATAGAATATAAAGGCAAACATTTCTTCAAAGAGCTGGGTTTTGGCGATGCGGATTTTTTCACCATGTTCTCCTTCCCGCTGGAAAAAGGAAATGCGCCGCAGGCACTGGCCGGCCGCGATAATATCGTGATCACCCGTTCGCTGGCCGATGCTATATTCGGTGCCGGCGACCCCATCGGCAAGCAGCTGCGCGTGCAGTCCGGCGGGCCCTGGGAAGTATTTACCGTAAGCGCCGTAGCGGCGGATATGCCTGCCAATTCGAGTATCCGCTTTGATGCCATAGCGCCCTTCGAGCATGGATATACTTATCCCAACAGCGTCGGCAAATGGGATGTGACCAACCACGACGTTATCCTCCGGCTGAAACCCGGAGCAGACAAAGCTGCATTCGAAAGGGCCGCGCAGGGTTTCATCAGCAAACAATACGCAGATTACATCGGCGATCTCAAACGCGACGGCGCGAAACCCGCTTCCAACGGGCAATACCTGCAGCTGCTCCTGCAACCCCTGCTCGATGCGCATGTAGATGTGAACATGCGCGGGCTGGGAGATACCATCAGCCGCTCTTACCTGCATATGCTGCTGGCAGTGGCGGTGTTCGTGCTGTTCATAGCCTGTATCAACTTTATCAATCTTTCTGTAGGCCGTTCCTTCACCCGCACGCGGGAAGTGGGCTTGCGGAAGACCCTCGGCGCCTTGCCTTTCCAGGTAGGAATGCAGTTCTGGGGCGAAGCGGCTATTATCTGTGCTATGGCCCTGCTGATCAGCATTCCGCTCTTTTATGCCGTACTGCCGCAGTACAAGCTTATTTTCGGCAGCTCGCTGGAAACAACCGTGCTGCAGCAGCCGCTGGTGGTCGCTTCGGTGATCGGCGGGTTCCTGCTGGTGTCTGTACTGGCAGGCGGCTATCCCGCGCTGGTAATGACCAGGATGGATGCGGTGAATATCCTTAAAGGAAAACTAAAGCTCAAAACCTCCGGTGGCCTGCGTAATGGACTTATTATCGGCCAGTTTGCCATCGCCATTCTGCTGATAGGATGTACCCTTATTGCCTGGAAACAACTGAATTTCCTGCGTGCCCGCCCGCTGGGCTACAACAGCAGCCAGGTAGTGAGCATCCCCGTTGGCCAGGAAGTAAACGGCCGCGAGGCACTCGCCCTCCTTCGCCAGAAGCTGGCCGCGGAGCCGTCCGTGCTGAGTGTTTCAGGTATCTCCAACAACCTGGGCATGGGCATGGACTGGGGCAGCTATTCCTACTCCGTAGGTTTCGATTACCGCAACCGCAATATCAGTATGGCCTGGCTGAACGTGGGGTACGACTTCACCCAAACCCTGGACCTCACCATGAAATACGGCCGCGATTTTTCGCAGGGCTTCGGGTCGGACAGCTCGGGCATCATCATCAACGAACAGATGGCCCGTAAAATGGGCGTGACTAATCCAGTCGGCGAAGTGCTGCAGCTGGAATCGCTGAACAACCTGCAGATGAAAGTGCTGGGCGTCGTAAAGGACTTCAACTTCCAAAGCCTGCATAAACCCGTGGAGCCCATGGGCCTGGTGATGTATGCGGACATGCCCATCAATTACCTGCTGGTTAAAGTGCGGCCGGACAACCTGCCGGTGATCATGGCCAGGCTGAAGGCCATATGGGCGCAGATCGCGCCGCGCTCTGAATTCAGGGGCAGTTTTATTGACGAGAATATCAACAGGCAATACAACCGTGAAGAACGGTTCACGCAGATATTCGTGTATGCGGCAGTGGTAGCAATTGTGCTGTCGTGCCTCGGCCTCTTTGCGCTGGCTGTGCTGGCCATCATGCAGCGTACCCGCGAGATCGGGATACGCAAGGCTTTGGGCGCTTCTGCGGGGAGCATTGTGCAACTCATAACAAAAGACTTTGTAAAGCTGATATTCATCGCCATGATCATCGCCACGCCGCTGGCCTGGTATTTTATGAGCATCTGGCTGAAGGAT
>CBFHAF010000783.1:0-2344 GCA_965653435.1 uncultured Chitinophaga sp. | reverse complement strand
GTTTTGCACGGGGGCGGCGGAGTCTTTTACGGGCCTGGTGGCGCTCAGCCAGAGGTCCACGCTTTCACCCGCGCGTATCAGGTTCAGCTCGCCCAGCTCATTCCTGCGCGGGGGGCTCTGCCTGAACACGAATGCGCCCAGGGTATCGGTCACGCCGCCGTCTATCAGCACGGTGCCGATGTTCAGGTTGCTGGCAGCCAGCACTTCGCGGGCTTCCATGTAGGTCATGCCCACGGTCTCCGGCACAGGGTTCTCCATGCTGCCGGTGCCGCTGCTCAATACCAGCGTGATATTGCTGCCTTCGGGTATTTCCTTGCCGGGCTTGATGGGCTTGCCGTTCAGCAGCTGCTGCAAAACGGTGTTGGTAGCGAAGTCCGGCTTATATATAGTGTCCCCGATGTTCAGCCTGCGGGCGCGGAGCGTCATTTCGGCGCTGCGGTAGGTAAGGCCTTCCAGGTCAGGCATGGGTACCATGGGCGGCACTACTTTATTGACGGTAAGGTAAATGGTGCGGTGGCTTTTCACAACGTCGCCGCGTTCGGGCGTTTGTTCGTATACCAGCAGGGCCGGCATGGTGTCTATATAGATCGAATCGCGCACCACCACTTCAAAGCCAATCCCCACCAGCGCGGAGGTGGCGTCTTTGATGCTTTTGCCGCGCACGTCCGGCACGGTCACTTCTTCGCCATGGCGGGTGAGGAAACCGAGGGACATGAAGAAAAGTATTCCCAGCAGCACTATCAGCCCGAAGATCACGAGGATATTGAAACCGAAGGAACGCTTTGTGATATTGTGAAACATTTTCATATTAGCAAAGTATACTTAATTTTTAACAGCAGCAAGGCATTCTTCAATAAGCATGCCGTAAAAGGCCATCAGCGTAAGGCCTGCCGCCCGCACCTGCTGCGGTACGAGGCTGTTCTCGCTTTGTCCGGGCATGGTGTTCACTTCCAGGAAATATACTTTGCCGGTGCCTTCTTCCAGGATAAAATCCGCCCGCACAATGCCCTTGCAGTTGAGGCGGTCGTACAGTTCCTGCGCCGCCGCCCGGATGGTGTCCGCCGCTGCGGGCGCTATTTCTGCGGGGGTCACCTCGTTGGTGATGCCCGGGGTGTATTTGGCTTCGTAGTCGAAGAACTCTTTCGTGCTGCGGATCTCCGTGAGGGGAAGAACCGTCAGCCTGCCCTGCGCGCGGAAAAGCCCGCAGGTGACCTCGGTGCCTTTGATGAACTCTTCGATCAGCACCTGGCTGTCTTCATTGAACGCTTTCAGGATGGCGGGCTCCAGCTCCTCCGCCTTGTTAACCTTGCTCATGCCGATGCTGCTGCCGCCTTCGGCGGGTTTTACGAATACTGGAAGGCGCAGCTGGCCGAGGATATCCGCGGCGTTGTAAGGTTTGTCCCGGAAAATATGCACGGAACGGCTCACGTTCACGACGTTCAGGGCCGCCACCACTTTGTTGCAGTAACTTTTGTTGAAGGTGAGCGCGGAAGTAACCATGCCGCAGCTGGTATAGGGGATGCCCAGCATCTCGAAATACCCCTGCAGCCGCCCGTCTTCACCCGGCGTGCCGTGGATGCCGATAAATACGGCGTCGAAGCTGATCTTCGTGCCATTTACGCTGAGGCTGAAGTCGTTCTTGTCCACCTGCACGGCGGCGCCTTCGGGCGAGGTCCAGGTCCAGCTTTCTTTGGTGATGATGATCTTGTAAACGTTGTACAGCGCGGGATCGATGTTCTTTTCGATGACTGCTGCGCTTTGCACGGAAATCACGTATTCTCCGGAGTATCCGCCGGCTACCAGGGCTATATTCTTCTTCATAGATGGCAAAATAACAAAAAAGGAAGGCCCGGCATACCGCTGGTACTTCCTTTTCGGTGAATTATTTCAATTTTCAAACTGTATTTGCTGTTAGATATGCAGCTGCGCTTTCTTAGCCAGCAGTTCATCCACGGTTTCCTGGTACATTTCATCGGGCACGCAGCAATCTACCGGGCATACCGCCGCGCATTGGGGCTCTTCATGGAAGCCCTGGCATTCGGTGCATTTGTTGGGCACAATGTAATATGTATCAACGCTGATGGGGGCGTTGCGCTGGTCAGCATCCATCTGGCTGCCGTCCATCAGGGTATATGTTCCTTTTACAGTGGTTCCGTCTGCAATTGCCCATTCCACACCACCTTCGTAAATCGCATTGTTGGGGCACTCTGGTTCACAAGCTCCGCAGTTTATACATTCGTCTGTTATCTTAATTGCCATATTGTAAACTTTTTGTTTAGGATGTAAGCCATTAATTTTGCTTCAAAAATAGAATTTCTACAATTTAAATACTCAAATTATTTTT
>CBFHAF010000782.1:0-2351 GCA_965653435.1 uncultured Chitinophaga sp. | reverse complement strand
GCCTGCTATAATATCGTGGTGACCGGTATGCGCCTGAAAAGCGGGCACGGCGCGATAAAAATGGGCACCTTATCGATGGCGCCGTTTGAAAACATCAATATCTCCGACTGTTACATCTACGATACGAACAACGGCGGCATCAAACTGCTGACGGTGGACGGGGCGCATCTCCGCAACGTGGACATTTCCAACATCACGATGGTGAATGTAAAAACGCCCATGCTGTTCCGCCTCGGCTCCCGCCTGAGCGTATTCCGGAAAGGGAAAGACACACAGCAACCAACCGGTACGATGGAAAACGTGACGGTGCGCAATGTGAAGGCGCAGGCTTCCGCCAATGCGCAGCTGAAACCTCCCAGCGGAATATTGATCACCGGCGTACCGGGGCATTACATCACCGGCCTCACCCTCGAAAACATAGAGATCGACCTGGCCGGCGGCGGCGATGCCACGCATGCGCGGCAGGTGGTGCCGGAGGCGATCGACAAATATCCTGAGGTAAAAACCTTCGGCCCGCTGGTGCCGGCATACGGCATCTGGGCGCGGCATGTGAAAAACCTGCAACTGCGCAACATTACGTTCAAACTCGCGGCCAACGACCTGCGCCCTGCGTTTGTGTGCGAAGACGGGCGGAACGTTTCCCTCAGCAACTGGAACATTCCCGCCACCGACGGCGCGGAAGCGGTGATCAGGCTGGAGAATGTGAGCAAAGCGGTGATCAGCGGCGTGAAGGCGGACGGTAAATTCCAATCGTTCGTGCAGGCGGAAGGCGCGGAGAGCAAAGATGTGAAGCTGCAAAAGAACAAGGCGCCCGGCGCCGTACAGGCATACGTGAAAAAATAGGCCTGCAAGTCTGATAAGGAAAAAGGAACGCTGCGAACGGCGTTCCTTTTTCCTGTTTGGGGCCAAGGCTCGCGTTTTTCCATTATCTTTCCGACATAACTATACCGTATGAATGAAAATCCCATCGACGTTCTGGATGGATTCGAACCGGAAACCGAATATCAATACGCCTCCATGGGGGCAAGGTTTGCCAATTACCTGATCGACTTCGCCGGTTTCTGCGTGCTGCACGCCCTGTTTGTACTGGCTTATTTTTGGTATAGCGGGCAACCCTTTGTGATGCCATATCCTTATTTGTGGCTTGTAGTGCTGCTGCCTACCGGCTGGACCGCCTGGTTCTATTTCTGCGGTTATTGCGCCATGCTGGAGGGCCTCACCAGCGGACGGTCATTGGGAAAGCTGGTGACGGGAACGGTTGCGCTAAAAGAAGACGGTACCGGCATCACCTTTAAAGAAGCCTTGCTGCGCGGCCTTTGCCGGGCAATTCCCTTTGAGCCCCTGAGTGCGCTGGGCGGGTCGCTTTGGCATGATAAATTCACCAGAACGGTGGTGGCAAAAAAATAAGACAGCGGCCCCGGCATGCGCAATGGCCGGAATGGAGCAGCAACGAAAATGAGATAAGCCGGCTTACATTTAACACACCCCTGCTTGCATAATTAATTTTTAAACATTACTTTGGTTCTCTGGCCGGCTGCCGGGGTGCGAACCGGTGTGCCGCAATTCCACGATTCGATTTATCAACCAATTTCCCTCTGGTGCTATGTCTACAGAGAACGCGTTCATGAAAAAACATTCCTCGTATGAGATCCGGTAAAACCAGCGTGAACACTTTATGGCAAAAAGTATGGCAGGAGAACGATCAGCGGGCGTTTGAAGAGTTGTTTCATGGCTGCTACCAGCGGCTGGTGCGGTTTGCGGAGGAATATGTCAACAGCCACGAATCGGCCGAAGAAATCGTATCGGACATTTTTATGAAGCTGTGGGCCGGCCGTGATACTTACCAGGATGTACTGCATATCGAAAAATACCTGTTCACGGCCGTTCGCAACCAGTCGCTGAACTATCTCCGCAAGTTTTCCGGGTACAGGGTAGTGGCCACGGAAGAAGCGGGCCAGCTGAATATCGTATCCAGCCACGATCCGTACAAAGCTTCGGAGTGGAAGGAGCTTCTCGCCCGCCTCGACGCCGCCGTGGAAATGCTGCCGCCGCGCCGCCGCAAAATATTCCGCCTCATTCGCGAAGAAGGGTTCAAACCCAAAGAGGTGGCCGAAATCATGAATCTTTCCCACCGCACCGTAGAAACCCAGTTGTTCAATGCGGTCAAAACACTGCACGCAGAATTACAACCTTACCTGACGGCCCGCCGCAAATCGGCACCGGCCGGGGGAGTGGACGCGGCGCTGGTATTGACGTTGCTGCTCTCCGCGCAGGGCTAAAGTTATTCATCGTATCAAGGGTCTGTCCGTTTATCCCGCTTACCGGTTCATCATTATCCGTCTTCCGTCTGT
>CBFHAF010000781.1:0-2351 GCA_965653435.1 uncultured Chitinophaga sp. | reverse complement strand
CACTCATTGTTATATCAAAACTACATTTTCCCTGCCAATGTCACTACCGACCTTCCGGGAATACCGATGGTCGCGTTCTCACGGCCATACGGGCTGCCCGGTTGCAGACTGCTGCCTTCGGCAGTAATATAGCTGCGCAGCTGTTCAGGCTTTGCATTCCTGAAATCCAGGGTGATGTCAACAGCAGCAGGGTTGTTGTTGACGATCACGATATTCACGGTATTATCCGTGTTCCGGTAGGCGGACACCAGCAATGCCTGAGCCCCGCTGCTGTCTGCGATGGCCTGTATCCTTTGGGCACCTGGCCTGATAAAACGGCTGTAGTTGCCCAGCACCCACAGCATTTTGCTGTCCTGCACCTGTCCGCCTGTTTTGTTTTTATCGATGTACACCAGGCCGTCCTTGTAATTGTAGGGTGAAACGGCCAGCCAGTATTGCCAGGCAGCGGCATTGGCTACTGTGAGGTCGTGGTGGATCACGCGTGCGAGATACAGGGCTGCACTCATTCCCAGGTCTCTCCCCTCGCCGTTGATCTCGCCGCCATTATCTCCCAGGATACAATACTCCGATTGCCAGAAATCGAGCCCCGGTATGGAATCTACACTGGCAGCCAATTTTCGCCGCATGGCCACGGCATCGGCTGCGGGAGATGTGGTGAAATAACTATGGCCTGCAATGCTGTGGCGTACGTTCGGCAAAGTTCCCAGGTAGTTGGAAGAACCTTTGCTGAAAAAGGTTTTGATCTGTTCGCCTTTGCCTGGTTTGTCGTGCGTTTCATACAGGTAATTGATCTTGCCGGCTTCGGCGATGAGGATTTTCGTATCCAGCTGCCTGGCGGTGAATGTTTCACTGAGTTTCCTGGCCAGGCCGCCGATCTCATCGTTGTTATACGGGCAGCCTTCCTGGCCGCCGTCGCTCCAGTCCCATTGCGGCTCGTTGGCGGGGCTGAAATGATCGAACTTCACGCCCGACCTGTTCTGTATCGCGGGGATCACTTCCGCCACATAAGCAGATAAAGCTGCATACTTTTCCGGGCTGATATTGCAGTTCCCTTTTGTGGCGAATGCTTTTCCGTTGACGGTGAGCTGTACGGGCGGGCTGTTGAGGAAAGCCAGGAAATATGGCACTCCCCGTTGTTTAGCGGCTTCGAGGAACCATAGCTGGCCTGCCAGCCGTTCCCGGCTGCCGGCATCATCGTCGAGCACGGATGCAGCGCGGCGCCATTCGTCTTTGATACCGCTTGAATCTCCCTGCCGTGCGCTTCCTGCGCCGATGTTAAAACGCCACATCGAAAGGCCTATGCCCCGGGGTAAACCGGCGGCGGTGGTATCTGTGCTGAACAGCCAGTCCGCCATCTGGTTGCGTTTTTCATCGGGCCAGTTGCCGGCAAACTGGCACGCCCATGCATCGGATGCGGCAAAATTATGGATGGTCTGGTACGTAATTCCCGGATCAATATGGATGGCAACGGGTTTTCGCGGCGCAGGCTGTGCTGCGGCTTGATGCATGGCCACCGAGGCGCACAGCATCAATAGTAGTTTCTTCATGATCAATAACCCTGGTTCTGTGTCAGTTTATTGTTGGATGCTTGTATCTCTGACCTGGGGATCGGCAGCCAGTAATGTTTATTGGCGAAGGAACGGTTGCTCAGCGCTACTTTGCGTGTATAGGTCAGCACTCCGTTGTTCCGCGTCACATCTATTCCATATGCCGGTACGTTCTCGGTCACATTCGCGATCTGCCAGCGGCGCACATCATAAAACCGGTGCTCTTCGAATGCAAGCTCAACCTGTCTTTCTTTCCGGATGGCTTCCCTCATGGCAGCCTGCGTAAGCCCTGCGGGCAAAGGCGGCTGCGCCGTGCTCGCTCTTTGACGCACCAGGTTAACGGCATTATACACGGTGCCGTCCGGGCCGGCGGCTTCGTTCTGCGCTTCCGCGTAATTCAGCAGCACTTCCGCGTAACGCAGGTAGATCCAGGGTTGCAGCCCTGCTACGTTCCATGGGTTGTCTATCGGGTTGTTGTCGTCCATGAATTTACGAAGGTAATAGCCTGTTTTGGTAGTATTCCAGTTGGAGGGGCCGTCTTTGCTGTCTTTTCCTCCGGGCGTAAAGATGTCTATGGTGCTTCCCCTGTAGCTGGCGCCGTTATACAGGATGGTGGCGGCCAGCCTGTTGTCCCTGTTGGCATAAGGCTGCTGCGGGTTATACCCTGAAGCGGGATCGCTGATGTCCCTTCCGTTCTTCATCTGGTAAGCGTCTACCAGGTTCTGCAGCGGCGTATTGCCCGCCCAGCCGCCGTATCCGTTAGGGCCGTTGGCGATCTCCAGGCAAACGTGGCGTGGGCCTACT